>JAZKDS010000300.1:6042-11112 GCA_040387455.1 Bacteroidota bacterium | reverse complement strand
TGTATTGCCTATCTGCCTTACAAAGGTTTCAGATGTTTTATTGCCGGTGTTGCCTTCTACCGGCATAAACGCCTTTCCGTTTGCTACAATAGCAAGCATTTCTTTATTTTGAAGCCACGCCTTAGCCTTGTTACTCCAGTTACCGTGTTTAGAATAATCATCTCCGGTAATAAGCGTACCCGTAATTACTGCCGATATAAGCCTTGCACGGTTTTCGCCTTCGGTTTCATCCTCAAACACAACATGATCTGCATCTACATAATTATAAGTATAGGTTTGCCACCAGCCGTAGTTTACACTATTAAGGGTATACTGAGTTTGCTCTATGGTTTTCCAGGCATCGCAGGCAATACGGCGCATGTGCGCATAGCGCGATGTAGCCAAACTTGGCGATATTGCCGCATAAATAAGCATTTGGCCATCAAGCGCTTTTACAAGGTGCTCCATCCCCATTTTATAAGCCTGCATGCCGGTAGTAACATTTTTATCAAAAAAAGCTGTAGACTCTGCCGCTGCATGACCCAAAAAGTCAATTTTTATCATTTTAAAGCCACAGGCTTTAAGCTTGTTTATCATATAATCTACACGCTGCAATGTTCCCGGATGTGTAGGGTCTATTGCTCTTGCACCATCAAATTCAAAATATTTGCTGCCCGTTTTGGTCCATATATCGCCATAATTATAATCGCTGCCCTCAACCTTGCGGTTTGGGCCGCTTTTCCAGCCCCAATCCGTAAACGGAGCCCAGTATACACCCGGCTCAAGGCCCTTGCTTTTACAGTAATCAGCAAACTGTTTCAGTTTTACAAAATCGCCCCTGCTACCGCCCTGGTCAAAATTATCCCAAAAAGAATCAAGGTCTACATAAGCGGTATTACCCACCCTGAACTGCGGAATTGAATCGGCAAAAAATGCTGCCACTGCGGTAGTATTTTCTGGCGTTATCTTATCCATAAGTACACCCCAGCTGTTCCAGCCTACAGGCGTAGGCTTATCCCAGTTTTTTACAACGGGCGGTTCAATAAGGCGGTTGGCTTTAGCATAGGTTTCCATACCGGTGCGCCAGTCAGCAAAATAGCCCACAAACATTTTAGGCGATGCTACCGTTGTGCCTTTTACCATACCGTGTGCAATACTATCGCGCGTTACAGCCTGTTCACTATAACCTGCCCAGGCAGTAAGGGTTACCTTATTATTGCTATGAGTGGTTTGCACAGCACTTTTCCATACCGTGTGCTCCAGCGAACCTATTATGATTCCTTTTCGTGTAGCGTTATTAAATAATATTCCTACCTCGGCACTGTTGTTTTTATCAAGAGTGTTTACCTGCTTAGATTCATAACTTACAAAAGCATCATTATCAAATGGCACAAAAACAGTATGCAGGTTAGCTGCACTATCAAAACCGGCCTGGGCATTTGTTAGTGGTGCTAAATAATTGGTTTCAATATTTTTGCCCGATACCTCAACCTGCGTAATAAAGTAGGCTTTATCATTATAGGTATAAAAAACCTGTGCTGCATACGGCTGGCCAGCACCTTTATATGTAATAGTATACTTAATGCCTTTACCCAGCGCATCGATAAAATTTTCTTTATTGAGTTTCGGTGTTTTATAATCAGATGCCTTAACATTTTTACCTGCTGTGCTAAACACAGCTTCTGCATTACTAAATAAAGTAACACCATTATGTATAACCGAATATGTAGCATTTACAGTATTATATACAATTACACCCGTACTGCCATAAGGCATTTTATATTCTTTTTGGCTAAAGGCAGGTGTACATAAAAAACAAATGAGAAATGCAAAAAGCATTTTACCTGTAAAAGTAACAAGTGGTTGTTTCATCGGTTTTATTGGTTTGTTTTATTGTTCTATTCTATTCTACAATATTACAACATTTAATTAAAGAAAAAACGTTTTCTTAAAATTTTTGAGTCAAAATTTTTGTTCCCGCAGTATACACCCTTGTAAATAAACAATTTGAAAACGCCTGTTATTTATAATTTCTTTAATCAACATAAAAATTTTGTTATGTAACTTTGTCAAAAGGATATTTAGCTATGGCTAAGAAAAATAGAAAGAGCGAAGAGTTCTGGAATACCCTTACACACGGCACAGGCGCAATACTATCTGTTGTAGCGCTGGTGCTTTTAGTAGCATATTCTGCTATTTATGGTACAGCCATGCATGTGGCTGTTTCTATAGTATTTGGTACCAGCCTTGTTTTACTATATACAGCATCAACAATTTATCATGCCGCCTGGAAACTTAGATGGAAACGCATACTTCAAAAAATAGACCACCTGTGCATTTATGTACTTATTGCCGGCACTTATACCCCTATAGCACTGTTAGGCCTTAAAGGTACCTGGGGCTGGAGTATATTTGGTTTTATATGGGCCTTTGCCATTGCAGGTTTTATATTTAAGTTTTCTCCTTTACGCAGGTTCGAAAAATTATCATTGGCACTTTATGCACTTATGGGCTGGCTTATAATTATTGCCATAAAACCATTAATAACTAACCTTGCACCCGGGGCACTGTTTTACCTGTTGGGTGGTGGCTTGTGCTACACCTTTGGTATTTATTTTTATGCTAAAGAAAAAATACCATACAACCACACCATTTGGCACCTGTTTGTACTGGGTGGCAGCGCATTACATTTTTTCGGCATATTTATATATCTTATACCCTGATTTAGTAAAAATTGTTAACTTTATACATAGCTGCTAAAGCTATTAAAATAGATTTATTTGGAAAATAATAAAGATCCGTTTGCCTTTTTAAAGGGCGGCGGTGAGATGGGCGAACGCATCCGTAACTTTAACTGGGCCGCTACTCCTGTAGGCGCTGCGCACACATGGCCTCAAAACCTGCGTACTACGCTGGCGCTTATGATGTCTACAAAATTCCCCATGTTTTTATTTTGGGGAAAAGACCTTATACAGTTTTATAATAACGGCTATATAAAAATCTTGGATTACCAAGACAGGCACCCCCGTGCCCTGGGGCAGCCGGGCGATGTATGCTGGGACGATGTGTGGAATGTTTTGCAGCCCATGATTGAAGCTGTTTTTGCAGGTGAAGATGTATATATGGAAGACCTGATGATAAACCACAAGCATAACGGCACTCGCAAAGACACCTTTTGGACTTTTAGCTACAGCCCGGTTTGGGATGATGAAGGCAGCGTGAGCGGTGTTGTGGTTATTTGTAACGAAACTACCGAAACGGTTGAGAATATAAACATTCTTAATCAAAGTAAAGAAGAGCTTGAATTTGCTATTGAGGCTGCCGAGCTGGGCATTTGGGATTTAAATCCTTCCACAGGAAAATTTACCGGAAATACAAGGCTTAAAAAATGGTTTGGGCTTAGTGCCGATGAGGAAATTCCGTTAGAGCATGCCACAAACGTAATTGATCAAAAAGACCGCCAAAGGGTTATTGACAGTATTTATGCCACAATGCAGTATGAATCTGGCGGAAAATATGATGAAGAATACACTATTAACAACCCAAAAACGGGCAGCAAAAAAATAGTAAGGGCGCTGGGGCAAACCTGGTTTGACGACGATAAAAAAGCATACCGCTTTAACGGTACCTTACAGGATATAACAGCCCGCCGCAACGCACAGCATGAAATTGACAGGGCCAACCAGCTTGCAGCACTGGCTACAGAAAGTGCAGGCATTGGGCTTTTTCAGGTTGACCTCAGTAACAGCAAAATGGAATACAACCCGGAGTATGCTTATATACTTACCGGAGACAGCAACAAAAGCCTTGTTAACAGGGATGATTATATTTCATACATACATAAAGATGACCTGCCCGCAAGGGCAAAAGGACTTGAGGAAGGAGACCGTACTAACAAGTACCTGTATAATTTAAGAACCATATGGGATGATGGCTCTATACACTACATTACCGTATCGGGTGCCAGGACTTTTGATAAAACCGGCAAGCCCCTAATCTTTTCGGGTACAATAAAAGATATTAGCGAGCAGGAAGAACAACGCCTGGAACTGCAACGCAGTGAAGAGCGTTTCCGCGCCATGATAACCCAGGCTCCCATGGGCGTGTGCCTATTTACCGGAAAAGAGTTAGTAATAGAAGTTGCCAATGATATAATGCTTAACTTTTGGGGTAAAGACTCCTCAAGTATTGGCAAGCCACTTATTAAGGCTCTGCCTGAAGTTAAGGGCCAGTCTTTTCCTGAAATCCTTAATAAGGTATATACTACCGGCACAGCATACGAAGGCATTTCTGAGCCTGCTGTTCTTGAACAAAACGGCATAACAGACACATATTATTTTGATTATACCTATAAACCATTGTTTAATGAGAATGGACATGTTTATGGTATAATGAATATAGCTGTAGATGTTACCGAAAGGGTAAAGATTCAGCAACGCATTGAAGAGAGCCAGCAACAAATACTTACATCGTTTGAGCAATCGCCTATAGGCATTGCCATACTTGACAAAGATGGCCTTACTTTTACCATGTGCAATCCTTTTTATGGAGAGCTTGTGGGCCGTACTCCTGAAAACCTTATTGGCAAAACACTGCTGGAAGCATTACCGGAGCTGGAAGGACAGGGCATTGACGATTTACTTTATGATGTTATAGATACCGGAACACCCTTAATAGCAAATGAATTTGGTGTTACACTCCTGCGTGAAGGTAAACTGGAAGAAATATTTGTAAACCTTACCTACCAGGCGCGACGGGATAAAAACAATAATATAACAGGTGTATTTGTAGTAGCTACAGATGTTACGCAACAGGTTGTATCACGCAGAAAAGTAGAAGCCAGTGAGGCACGCATACGCTCTATTATTGCATCGGCGCCCGCGGGTATGGGACTTTTTGTAGGCCGCGATCTTATTGTAGAATTGCCTAACCAGACTTTTATAGATATTGTGGGCAAAGGCTGGGATATAGTGGGTAAACCCCTGCGTGAGGCAATGCCGGAACTACTTACTGAAGGACAGCCCTTTTTGCAAATACTGGATGACGTTTATACCTCCGGAAAAATGTTTCAGAGTTACGGGTCATTAGTAC
>JAZKDS010000300.1:795-6032 GCA_040387455.1 Bacteroidota bacterium | reverse complement strand
CCCACTATTTGACGAAAACAACCAGGTATATGCTATACTGGATATTGCTATCGATGTAACCGAAGCAGTAGTGGCACGCCAAAAACTTGAAAATGCCGAGGCTACGTTGCGGGGCGCTATTGAGCTGGCACATCTTGCAAACTGGAGTTATGACATTAAAAACGACATATTTACTTATTCGCAGAGATTTCTGGAATGGTTGGGCTTTGACGAAGATATAAAACCTAAACATGAAGCTTATAATCCGCTCCCTCCTGAATACAGGGATAGTGTTGATGCTGCCATAAAAGCCTCATATGCCCCGGGATCTAAAGGCATTTATGACAATGAGCACCCTATAATACACCAGCGCACGGGCCGTATGCGCATAATACATGCACAGGCACATGTATTTTATGATAGCCTGGGCAATCCTGAGTTTTTAACGGGTACTGCGCAGGATGTTACTAAAGAGCGTAAACTGCAACAACAGCTGGAGTTTCAGGTGCAGCAACGCACTGAAGAGCTACAGGTTATGAACGAAGAGCTGGAAACAACTAACGAACAGCTATTAGTAAGCAATAAAGAATTGCAGCAGTTTGCCTATATAGCTTCACATGACTTGCAGGAACCATCAAGAAAAATAGCCATTTTTGCCAATATGCTTAAAGACAAGTTGGGCAATGCTGATGAAAAATCAATTTTTTATCTTAATAAAATAAGTACATCGGCCGAGAGGATGGGTGTGCTTATACGCGATGTTTTGGGCTATTCTCAATTATCAAAAGAAAACGCTTATAAGCCTACCGATATTAAAAAAATTGTAGATGAGCTGGTTGTAGAGTTTGAACTTTTGATGGAGCAAAAAAATGCGCATGTGCATTACAATACGCTGCCGGTTGTAGAGGCCATACCGTTACAAATGTCTCAGCTTTTTGGCAACCTGATATCTAACTCACTAAAATATTCAAGAGCGGATGTAGCGCCTGAAATACATATTAAAACAGAACAGATAAACGGGCAACAGGCAGGCCGGTATCTTGAAAAAGAGCCTTTAAAAGCATCTGTTTATTATAAGATAGAATTTAAGGATAATGGTATAGGCTTTGACCAAAAATATGCCGATAAGATTTTTAATATCTTCCAAAGGCTGCATACAAAAGAAGAATATACCGGTACAGGTATAGGCCTTGCTATGTGTAAAAAAATATTACAAAACCACGGGGGTAATATACTTGCCTATAGCACTGTAGATCAAGGCACTGTATTTACCTTAATAATTCCTAAAAAACAGGATATACACGAACCCATACAATTTTAACCAAAAAAGCGGCTCACAAAATGAGCCGCTTTTTTTATGCTGATAAAGGGATTACTGTATCCCTTTTACAATTTCAAGGAAATCATTAGCCTTAAGTGATGCACCACCTATAAGGCCGCCATCTACATCGGGCTTAGAAAATATTTCTGTAGCATTATCTGGCTTAACGCTGCCACCATAAAGTATAGACGTTTCTTCTGCAACAGCAGGGCTTACGCCTTCAGCAACAAGATTACGGATAAATGCATGCATTTCCTGAGCTTGCTCAGGGCTTGCAGTTTCACCTGTACCTATAGCCCAAACAGGCTCATAAGCAAGCACTATGCTGGCCCAGTTTTCTTGAGATATATGGAAAAGACCTTCCCTTAGCTGGCTTTCAACCACATTAAAGTGGTTGCCACTTTGCCTGTCGGCAAGTTCTTCACCAAAGCAAAAAATAATGGTAAGGTTGTGTGCAAGCGCAGTATCAACTTTTTTAGCAAGCAGCTCATTGGTTTCACCAAAATAAGCACGCCTCTCAGAGTGGCCTAAAATAACGGTATTTACCTTAATACCTTTAAGCATATTAACCGAAACTTCGCCGGTATAAGCGCCGCTTTCTGCCTGGTGCATGTTTTGCGCCGCTACTATAATGCTGGTGCCATGTGTTTTTTCTACCGCAGCCTGCAGGTTTACAAACGGTGGTGCAATTACAATCTTTGCCGTTGTAAATTCAGGTTTTTTAGCCAGTAGTTCGTCAATAAGTGCTTCGGTCTGGGCAATATCGTTATTCATTTTCCAGTTGCCTGCAACAATCTTTTTTCTCATTATTTTAGGTTTTTTAAAGTCTCAATAAGTTTAACATCATCAGCTTCAATAGCTTTAAACAGCGCAATTTTGCCGTTTTTATCTATCACCATGTAGCGCGGAATCCAGTCCAGCTTAATATCAGCTGCAAATTCACCCTGCTTCATGTTAGTGCCCACGTGGTAGTTATCGCCATTGGCACCATATTTTTTAATACCCTCTTTCCAGCGGGTATCTTCGCGGTCATAGCTTAAAAACAAATATACAGCTTCAGGAAACTGTTCCTGTAGCTTGTGTACCTTTGGCATGCCTTTAATACAATCAGGACACCAAGAGGCCCAAACGTCTATTACAAGAGTTTTGCCTTTGTACTGGGCAAGTATATCTTTAAAAGCAACTTCTTTGCCCTCTACAGAGGTCATTTTAGAGTTAAGCGCTTCGGTACTAAAAGCAGTTTTATCCTGCGCCTGCGTGCATGAAGTCATAGCAAGTAGTATTATGGGTAGTAAAAGTAAGTTTTTCATCTTTTTAATAAAATTTAATTATAACAAATTTACGACAAGCCTATTAAACAAACAGTACTATTTAAGACAATCTTATTTTAGGATCAAGGTAAGCATAGATAACATCTACAATAATGTTTATAACCACAAAGGTGGCGGCTATTACTAAAACACTACCCATAATAACAGGCAGGTCGAGCGTATTAAGGGCCTCTACTACCTCTTTGCCAAGGCCGTTCCACCCAAAAATATATTCTACAAAAACCGCCCCGGCCAGCATACTGGCAAACCAGCCCGATATGGCCGTAACAACCGGGTTAAGTGCATTTTTAAGCGCATGCCTGCGGATGATGTTCAACTCGCTTAAGCCCTTGGCACGTGCCGTACGGATGTAGTCCTGCCCCATTACTTCAAGCAATGAGTTACGCATAAGCTGTATTACCACCCCAAGCGGGCGGATACCGAGTACTATAGCGGGTAGTATAATATTCTTCCATTTTATATGGCTGCCTTCACCAAAATCATCTACTTCATACAGGCTCCCCGTCATATCGAGGTGAGTATACTCATGCAGTAAAAACCCAAACACCCAGGCAAATAATATAGCCGCAAAAAATGACGGCAGGCTCATGCCTAACGTACTTACCAGTGCTATTGTCCTGTCTATCCAGGTATCTTTATGTAAAGCCGAAACCACGCCCAGGGCTATGCCTATGGTAATGGCTATAACTATGGCAAAGCACGCCAGCACTATGGTATTGGGCAGTGTATCGCCTATTACCTGGGTTACTTTCTTGCCGCTTTTCTGGAAGCTTTCGCGCAAATAAGGCGCTTTTATAACCGTGGTGGTAGTGCCTGTAGTAAATAATTTGGCCGCAGCATATTTTCCTTCTGCTAAAAAGGTATAATCATCTGCATTAGTGCTGTGGAAGGATATCGGCAAAAGGTCATTCAAATAATAAAAGTACTGGGTACTTATGGGCTTGTCAAATCCATATTTTTTACGGATTTTGGCCAGCTGCTCGCTGTTTTCGTTCTGGTCGAGCATCATGCGGGCAGGGTCGCCGGGCAGTACCGTAAACAAAAAGAAGATGACCGTTACCACCCCAAAGAGCGTTAACAGCGCATATCCCGTTTTATGTAGCAGGTACCGAATCACGCTTTTTTGGCGTAAGCGTCTTTAAAAAATCGGATTAAAAACTTTACGTTTATAAACGCCGATACAAGCATAAGCGCAATACCTAAAATCTTTACGGCAAGGCTCAAACTCTCATTCTGAATTTTATCAGATTGAAGTGCTACAATAAAGCCTATAAAGTAAAGCACAACCCCAATAAAAAAAGGCCTGTATTTGCGTTTTGCATCCATAACTTATTTTTTAAGTGCCTGTTTTAATTCAGAGGCTACAAACTTGCGCTCGTTTATGCCGTCCCACTCTTTAATTTTGTTACCGTTATACTGGTAAATAATGCCAGGGGTATCGTTTTTCATGCCAATTGTTTTCCAGAATGTGCCCACATCAAGCACTTTGTAAGGGTATTGCTTACCCGCGAATTTAAAGAAATCCGGAATCAGGTCGGCCTCTTCATCCATAAATATGATTAACAATTCAGGGAAATCTTTATCCTTAGCCTTCATTTCTGTAAGCTGCTTCGCAGTTTCCTTACAATGCTCGCAACCCGGCGCAAAAAGCCCGATGATTTTTCTACCATTATCGGCTGAAGCAAAATATTGCGAAAACTGAGATTTTACTGCCTTTGGCCCGGCATCTGCAACAGGAGCTACCGTTGCCGGCACAGGTGTTTCTTTCTGGCCTGTTGTAGCAGCAGGCTGCTCTACAACAGGAGCGGCAACCGCAGGGCTGCTTACTGTATCTGAAGTTATGTCGGTTTCAATAGGTGTTAGTGTAATTTCGGTAGCTTTTGGCTGTATGGGAGCCAGCATAAAAATAGCCAGTATACTAGCAAATACAACCGTTGTAAGCACCCAGATGTTAGTGCGGTCTACCCAGCCGTTAAGCAATTTTAATAACCATACCAACAGGCCTATGGCTACAATATTTTTTATAATGGCCTCAACAGGGGTCATGGGCAGTAATGCACCAAAACAACCACAGTTACCTGCATTGCCTTTAGTAGCAATTTCATAGCACAGCTCTATTACAAATATAGCTAAAAGCGCTATGGTAGTGGGTATTACTATTTTTTTAAGGTAATGCGGCTGCAACAGCAAAAAGCCCAGTGCAAACTCAAAACCTATTAGCGTGCGCGAAAAATATACAGCAAGCCCCTCTGAAAAGCCCAGCGGGATAAGCTGTTTCATTTCAAAAGTAGTGATGGCAAAATAAGGCGAATCATACAATTTAGCCGTTGCCGACAGCAGGAACAAAAATGCTACTACTATGCGAAGGATTAACGGCAGGTGTTTTTTAATATCTTCCATTTGTTATAAAGCTTTCTTCAAAAATAAGGCTTAAGCCCGGAGTATTTGTTAATGAGTTGTTATTGCGCAAACCCGGAGTGAATAAGCGCAAAAACAGCATAGTTAAGCATATCCTGATAATTGGCATCTATACCCTCGCTTACCAGCGTTTTACCTTTGTTGTCTTCTATCTGCTTAACGCGAAGCAACTTCTGCAATATAAGATC
>JAZKDS010000300.1:0-785 GCA_040387455.1 Bacteroidota bacterium | reverse complement strand
GCATGTCGCGCCACGCCTCGCCATAGTCATGGTTTTTGGCCAGCATAAGGTTTTTAGTCAGTTGCACTTTTTCATCATACAGGCGGATGGCTTCGGGTGTATCAAGGTCAGGTTGTGTGGCTACGCCCAGCTCTAAATTAATGAGCGCCATAATACTATAGTTAATGATGGCAATAAATTCGCCGGTTTCATCTTCGTTAACCATGCGTACCTCGTTTTCCTGAAGGCTGCGTATGCGCTGGGCTTTTATAAAAATCTGGTCGGTTAAAGACGGCAGGCGCAGTATGCGCCATGCAGCGCCATAATCGGTCATTTTATTAATATAAAGCTGCCTGCAAACGGCAATAACACGGTCGTATTCCTGAGAGGTAGTACTCATTTTAAGTAGTATCTTTGTAATGAAATTTTTTCAAATGTACTAAAAAAACAGCTTATGTACATCAACTGCAATGGCAGGCTTTTAGACCTTTCTTCGCCCAAAGTTATGGGTATCCTTAACTGTACGCCCGATTCTTTTTTTGATGGTGGCACTTATAATAATGAAACCGAACTGCTTGCACAGGCCAGCAAAATGCTGCAGGAAGGTGCCGACATAATAGACATTGGGGCATATTCATCTAAACCCAATGCCGAATTTGTAACCGAAGCGCAAGAACTTGAACGCATTGTGCCTGTAGTACAACTGATTTTAAAGCATTTTCCTGATACAATTATTTCGATTGACACATTTAGGGCTACGGTAGCAGAGGCGTGCATACAGGCAGGTGCTGCTATTATAAATGATA
>JAZKDS010000299.1:7293-23191 GCA_040387455.1 Bacteroidota bacterium | reverse complement strand
CTTGCTAATAAAGGCCTGCTTCCGGACGAGCTGGGATGGTTCCCTGAAAGGATTACGCCTGATATTGAGGCCGTGATACTTGGCATGCACGCCAAAGCAGATAACCCCGAGCTGTTAAAGGCGCAAGAGCTGGGGCTTACCATTTACAGCTATCCGGAGTTTTTGTATGAGCAAAGCAAGAACAAAACCCGTGTGGTTATAGGTGGCAGCCACGGCAAGACCACCATTACCAGCATGATACTGCATGTAATGCGTTTTCATAACATTGAGGTCGACTATATGGTGGGCGCCCAGCTGGAAGGCTTTGGCAACATGGTACACCTTACCGAGGAGAACGATTTTATAGTGCTGGAGGGCGACGAATACCTGAGCAGCCCTATGGACAGGAGGCCGAAGTTTCACCTGTACCAGCCCAATATTGCCCTGATTAGCGGCATAGCGTGGGATCATATCAACGTTTTTCCTACCTATGAGAATTATGTAGAGCAGTTTGAGATTTTTATTGAGAAAATTACCAACGGCGGCATTTTGGTATATAACGAAAACGACCCTGAGGTAAAGCGCGTGGCCGAGGCCGCTACTAATCCTATCAGGAAGATTCCGTACAGCACGCCAGCCTATACCGTGAGTAATGGTACTACGCTTTTAGACACGCCCGAAGGCCCTATGCCTATTGAGGTGTTTGGCGCACACAACCTGAACAACCTGGCCGGTGCCAAATGGATTTGCCAGAACATGGGTGTTGATGAGGCCGACTTTTACGAGGCTATTGCTACCTTTAAAGGGGCCAGCAAGCGCCTTGAAAAAATTGCCGAAAACGGTAAAAATGTAGCCTATAAAGATTTTGCGCATTCACCCAGCAAGGTGTCGGCTACAACAAAAGCGGTTAAAGAGCAGTATCCTGACCGCACCCTGATTGCCTGCCTGGAGCTGCATACCTACAGCAGCCTTAATGCCGAATTCCTTAAAGAGTATAAAGGCGCGCTGGATGCCGCCGATGTGGCCGTGGTGTTTTACAGCCCTGATGCGGTTAAGATAAAACAGCTTGAAGAGGTAAGCTATGACCAGATTGCCCAGGCGTTTGAGCGTGAAGACCTTATTATTTATACCAACCCGGCAGCGTTTAAAGAATACCTGTACCATCTTAAATATGACACCGAGGGCGTGGCATTGCTGTTAATGAGCAGCGGTAACTACGGCGGACTTGATTTTGAGGAGGTTAAAACGCTTATTTAGAGTTTGGGGGAATCAGAAATTATAATGAGGTACACTCATACCTAGATATTACAAAGAGTTGGAGTGTATCTCATTCTAATTTCTGACCCTACTAAAAAATGCCTAAAAAAACACCCCACATACACCTGCACACCATGCCCGACGACTTTGGGCCGGGCATTGCCATTGCACAGGTGTCGCTGGAAGACCTGGAAGATATAGACGAAATAAACCAGGTACACCGCGATGCCTATCATGTTTTTTTCCTTCAGGAAAGGGGTACCTCGCACATAGTGGTCGATTTTCAGGATTACCACCTTACGCCATACTCTATTGGTTACATACACCCGATGCAGGTGCACCGCGTGGCAGAGCTTAACAACATGGGGTTTGTGGCCCTTATGGTAAATACCGAAAACCTAAACCCGGAATATGCAGCGCTGTTGCAAAGCATTGCGCCGGTAAAACCCCTGTCTTTGACCGAAGAAGCCTTTGCGTTACTTATGGAGGCGGCATCGCTTTGCATAAAGATCTATGGGCGTAAAGACCAAAAGCTGTACTACCCGCTGCTGAAAGACAGCTGCAATGCACTGGTTGGCCTTATTGTGGCGCAGTTTATGGCCCAGCCACAAAAGGCGGAAACCCTGCCGCGTTTTGACGCTGTTACAAAAGCGTTTAAGGCCGAACTGGAACGTAGTTTCGTAATCTGGAAGCGGCCTGCCTATTATGCGCAAAGCCTCAGCATATCAGTACCCTATCTTAACGAATGCGTTAAAAATAACACCGGCCACCCCGTTACCTACCACATTGCGCAGCGCGTAGTGCTGGAGGCCAAGCGGCTATTGGTGCATTCCGGCAAGTCGGTTAAAGAAATTGCAGCGGACCTGGGGTATGATGATTATCCTTATTTTTCCCGTCTTTTTACTAAAACTACCGGCATGACGGCTTTGGTGTTTAAAAGCAAATACCGCGATTAGTCCAATACTTACTTTTTACAGGCATGGTTTACCTTTTGTATACGGCGTTCCTTTGCGGTATCAAAAAATGAATAATATGCCCAGTGCACCAAAATGGCTGTTTGACGTGGTTGAACGCCTTATGCCAAAACTACCCTCATTGCAGGTTAGCACCATTCAACCCCTATCGCCATCGGTAAAAAGGATATGCCTTGCGGGCGATGTAAGCCTGCTGGATTTTCGCGAAGGCTATTGTATCGATTTCCGTGTTACCGATACCGATGTGCGGCGATACAGCCCTTCTTTTATTGATTTTGAAACCGGTATTTTAGAGCTTGTGGTACACCTGCACGGCGATGGCCCCGGCCGCCGCTTTATGGATGCCCTTAAGCCCGGCGATACGATAGATATTGCCCAGCCCCGCGGCCATAAGCATTATGATGATTCGGCAGAAAAATATGTGTTTTTTGGCGATGAGACTTCGTTGGCGGCCGCCTTGTCGTATTATAAATCGTTTAAGAAAAACAGGCAGCAGTTTCAGTTTTACTTTGAGATGGATGACGAAAATAAAGGCCTGCCGCAACTGCTGGGCCTTGAAAACTGCACGGTTTTCCCTAAGGACACCTCGTTTCATGACCCGGAATGGATTGGCGCACTGCCACTTTTGCAATCGCCGGACTGGCACGATGCCGTTTTTGTACTAACGGGCAATGTAAAATCGGTACAAGCCTTCCGTAAGGCGTTAAAAGGGGTTGCCAAAGCAAGGGTACATGCCCAGGGCTACTGGCTACAGGGCAAAAAGGGGTTGTAAACCGAAAAACGAACGTGATGGTGTATGTATTTAAAACTTCGGTGAAAACCGAAAAGGACATCCTGAAATTGGGGCCTGACCTTGATGAGCTGCTTCCGGATGCCAAATGGAATTTTGACCTTGACGACTGCGATAACATATTGCGCATAGACAGCCCTGCAGCAATTGCCGATTTGGTTACAACATTATTAATGGTAGCCGGTTTTGACTGCGAAGAGCTGGAGTGAGTTGTTGGCGGTTGTGTATTCCCCCCTCCCTCGGAGAGGTGGCGAAGCCGGGGGTGAGATTTATGACATATAGAAACCACCCCGCCCTACCGGCACCCCTCCGAGGGAGGGGAATGCACTCATGCATAAACTGTAAACTGTAACTGCAAACTATTTCAACTGGATTAACGGCCAGCCGTTGGCATCCCATTTCAGTTCGGTAATAATAAGCTTGGATGCACCACCATCTGGTATAGAATAGCCGTGGGCCACAAAATACTCCTTGCCCTCTATATTGTATACCGAGTTGTGTCCCAGTGCTGCATATTTAACGCCATCGCCTATGGCAAAATCGGTTCCGTTGCCGTCTATCATATCATAACCCGCTTTATCTACATAGGGGCCGGTAACGCTTTTTGAACGCCCCACCACCACGTGGTAGTTGCTGTTAACGCCACGGCAGCACATATCAAAAGAGGCAAAAAGGTAGTAGTAATCGCCATGCCTATACACAAACGCACCTTCAATCTGGCTGTCTTCAAGGCCATAATTGTAGGGCTTTTGGCTTGTGGGCCTGCGGGCAATGGTGTGCCACTCTTCGGGGTGGGCAAATTTCATCATATCCTTAGTCATCTTTACGGCCTTAATGCCATCCCAAAACGACCCAAAAACAAACCATGGCGTACCGGCATCATCCACAATAACGGTGGCATCTATGGCCTGCCACTGGTCGCGGCCCATTACACTCTGCACTATTTTACCTTGGTCAGTCCATTTGTAGTTAGGGCTTTTTTGGTTCAGGGTAGGTGTGGTGGCGTGGCCTATAGCGGCATCGGGCTTGCCGGGTGTGGCATTGCAGGCATAAAAAATATGGTATTGCCCCTGGTAAAAAATAATATCGGGTGCCCAGATGTCGCCCTTAAAATGGGGTAGTGCCTCCAGTACCCAGGCGGGTGTGGTTTCAAAAACAGGCTTGCCTTCGGTCCAGGTTTTCATATCCTTAGAATATAAGGTAGAAATGCCCGGGCCGGTGCCATATACGTAGTAGGTGTCACCTTCTTTAGCCATAACAGGGTCGTGTACACCGGGATTTTTAGCGTTAAAAGGCAATACGGGCAAGGTAGGTGGCGGCACTTCCTGCGCGTTGCAAAAGACCGTTATGGTAATAAGAGAACACAGGAGTAATTTCTTAAGCATAATTATAAGTGTTTATTTTACATTTATGCTAAGGTATAAAAAATTACAACGATTGAGTAATGAGTTGTAGTAAATTTTGATAGGGGAGGAGATGCTGTGTTTTTCGGCTAACGCAAAAAGCATTTTATTATTTTGTATATAATAACAGTTTGGTTTTGTAGTTTTTATTCTACAAAACAAACAATCAACATGAAAAAATTTTTAGTACTTGTGGCACTACTGCCACTGGCTTTGTCATGCTCTAATGACGACGATGCCACACCCGAAACGCCATTTTTTAACCTTGCCGAAGGCAACATGTGGGTATACCGCCGCTATAACCCGGATCAAAACGGGAATGCTACGGTGCCTACTAATGATATCGATACCGTGAGGGTAGTAGGCCAGGAAGTTATTGAAGGAGAAACCTATTTTAAGCTTACGCATTCATATTATATAGAAGAAATTGATTATTTAAGAATTGATACTCAGGGTCATCTTGTAGCGCCAGGTGGATATGTATATCATCCGGGTACTGATTTGAACTATACCTATTCAAGGCCTTTTGAACCCTATGGTACATTTGATTATTATTTTGATGACCAGGAATATACCTATAATGTAATGGGGCAGCAGTATAGTATAAGGGGTTATGTGAATTACTTTACACCTCATGAAGGTGGGCAGGGATATGAAGGTAAAGGTACTTTGCTGGCCTATCAGCCAGGTATTGGGGTGGTTGTAAATCGAAACAGGTTCCTGTCCGGCCCTATATATTTTGAAGACCGTTTAGAATATTATGAGCTGAATTAATTGCAAAACCAATAAAACTATGAAAAAACTATTGTTATTAGTGGCCGCAACGGCCTCGCTTGTGTCCTGTGATGACTCAGAACCGATGGAAAACTCCTCGTTTTTTCAGCTTAACGAGGGCAATATGTGGGTGTACAAACGGTATGCGTCTGACAGCCAGGGCGAAAACGCGCACTACACAGGTCAAAATGATACTGTAAGGACTGCAGGCCAGGTGGTTATAGAGGGTATAACCTATTTTAAATTTACCCATACGCTGGGCGATGATGAATTTGTAAGGATAGACGGCAGGCACCTGGTTAACAACGAGGGCTTTGTGCTTCATTCCGGATGGGATAAAGAGTATACCTATAGCCGTAATATTGATGAGTTGGGTACCGTAAACTACCATTGGCAAAACTGGTATTCGGGCGAGGTAGAGGGCAAGCCTTATGTAATATACCCTTATGAAGGCTATTTTACACCCACCGGTAGTAACATACCCGCAGGCATTGCCGACCTTAAGGCTTATATGCCCGGTATTGGGTTTTTAATTAAGCGGTCAAGGTATGTAAGCTCTGCCGCTTATACCGAAGACAGGCTGGTGTATTATAAACTTATTTAGACTAAAGCGCCTCTGGGCGCTTTTTTAGATTTTTGTAAAACTATGTATTGCTTTTCACTTTTGGTGCATGGAAATTATTTTCGCTTTTTTTACGATATATCGTAAATTTTAAAATTTCAGAGATAATATTCCGGAATAACGCAGCCAGTTTAACGCTCCAAAAACAGTTTTGGCTTTTCCGAATTTTATACCATCGACTAGTCTGAACGCAACCTTGCAATTTTTAACATTGAAACACTAAATGCTTACGTTGAATTTCAAACTCCGAAAGTGAAAAATTAAGCACTTTTAAGGTATTTAAAGTAAGATAAAACTTATTTTTTATACCGATAATGACCTGTGATTTTCCAGTCAAAAAGACAGTCGTCAAGATTTTGGCCTGAGCCTATGTTGTGCACCATCTTATAGCGGCCATCGGCCCCTTTTTTGTCTACCACTATACCTATATGCGGATGCAGGCCGTTAAGCATCCAGGTTACAATATCACCTACTTTATAGTCTGATGCTGTGTTGGTTATGGGGATGCTTTCGCCCTTTCGGGTAAAGAAAACCTGCAGGTTGGGCACCCGCCGGTGGTCAATATTAGTATCGGTAGTTTTTAATCCCCACGCTTTAGGATACTTGTCAAAGTTGGCGGCCATATCTTGGTGCACTTCCTTTTGCAGGTCGATGCCCAGCTTGCGGTATGCCCTAATAACCACATCGGTACATACGCCAATGCCGGCGGGTACATCGCCGTTAGGGTAAGGTATTTTGTGGTAAGTGCCGTCGTAAACTACCTTATCTTCAGTAAGTTGCAGTGCGGCGTCTGACAGTTTTCCGTAAAAGTCTTTTTCGGCTGGTGGGGCCTGGTTAGCGGTGGGTGCGATGTTGCACGAAAGCAGGAGGAAGAGTAGCAGGTGCTTCATAATGAGTTGGTTTGCAATGACAACGGAACAATATGAGATAGTATTGTAATGGCATTGCAAAATTGCTTATTTTAGTGCCAAACCAATGAACCCATGGAAGATACACAGGGCAATTTCTCCATAAAATACTGGGCAGAAGACGATCAGCCACGTGAAAAGCTGATGCTCAAGGGCAAGGCCGCACTAAGCGATGCCGAGCTGATTGCCATTTTGATAGGCTCGGGCAGCCGTAATGAGAGTGCTGTGCAGTTGAGTAAGCGCATTTTGAAAAGCATAGACAACAGCCTGAATGCGCTGGGAAAGCTGAGTAACAAGCAATTAATGGAGTTTAAGGGCATAGGTGAGGCCAAAGCGGTTACCATTGCCGCTGCTATGGAACTGGGCCGCCGCCGGCGCGAGGAGGAAGGTGTTGACCTTAAACAGATTACCTCTAGCCGTGCGGTGTTTGAAATCATGCAGCCCATTATTGGCGAACTACCACATGAGGAGTTTTGGATAATTTACCTAAATAACTCAAATAAAGTGATTTACAAAAATCAACTGAGCAAAGGCGGACTAACGGGTACTGTGGTAGACGCCAGACTGGTGTTTAAAACAGCGCTGGAACACAACGCAGTAGGTATTATACTGGTGCACAACCACCCATCGGGTGCGTTGCAGGCCAGCGAACCCGATAAACAGGTTACGCGACAACTTAAACTGGCGGGCCATGCTCTGGATATCAAGGTTTTAGATCATATAATTGTAACAGAAAGGGCTTATATGAGTTTTGTTGATGAGGGCATTTTGTAAGTTCTAAATGATTGTTCGATTATTCGATCTTTAGAATTTTTGATATAATGTATTTGAAATTCAATTAGTTACGTGCTATGTGTTCAAACTGCCAAACCATCGAACAATCGAATAATCTAAAATTCTAATTAAACAACTTCCTGTATTCCAGGGGGCTTATGTTTTCTTTAGCCTTAAACAGCTTACTGAACGACTGTGGGTACTCAAAACCCAGCTGGTAGGCTATCTGGCTTACGGTAAGATTTGTAGTAGATAAAATTTCTTTAGCCTTGTCTATCAGTTTGTTATGTATGTGTTGCTGGGCATTAAGCCCGGTATGGGCACGCAGCATATCGCTTAAATACTGTGGCGATACGTTAAGGTGGGTTGCAAGATCTTTTACGCGGGGCAGGCAGGTTTTGTCGCTGTTAAAATGTTGGGTAAGTGCTTCTTCAAGCTTGGCTACCAGGCTGTTATTTACTAATTTACGGGTAATAAATTGCCTGTTGTAGTAGCGATTGCAATAGGTAAGCAATAGGTCTATTTGAGATATCATTACATCCTGGCTGTATTGATCTATGGGCTGCTGGTATTCTTTTTCAATGTTGAGCATCAGTGCGTTAACCAGAGTTTCTTCGGCATCGCTAAGGTGCAGTGCCTCATGAGTATCGTAAGAAAAATAGCCGTATTCTTTTATATTCCTGTCTAAAGGATAGCTCCTCAAAAAATCAGGATGAAAAACCAGCCATATGCCGTTAACACTTACATCGCTGCCTTCGGTGCTAATTACCTGGCCCGGTGCAAAAAAGGTCATTATTCCATTGTCAAAATCATAGTAATTTTGACCGTATTTCATTTTACCGTTAAAATCACGCTTGGTACAAATGGAGTAAAACCCATACATCAGGCTCCTAACATCCTCAGTAATAGTGCATGGTATAGTGCTGAGGTCGATCACGCTAACCAGCGGATGCAGGGGCTTTGGCAGGTTTAAAACACGATGCAAATCTGATATGGAGTTTAGTATAACGGGTACGCTTGCTGTTTTTTTCATGGTGCTCAAAATTAAGAAAAGCCATCTTAAAGATAGCTTTTCTTTTAATTATCTAAAAATTAAAGATTTACAAGCGTCATGCCGAAGTTGTCATACCTGTGGCCGGTTTCGGTTCCTAATGGGATGATTTGCTCCAGGTTAGCTAATTCATCATCAGTTATAATAATGGATGCTGCCTCAAGGTTTTCCTGAGCATATTTAGGGCGTTTGGTTCCGGGGATAGGTACAAATCCTTTGTTTATTGTCCATGCTATAGCCAGTTGCGACGGTGTAACGCCTTTTGCATCAGCCAGTTTATTGATGGCTTCCAGCAGGTCGAGGTTTTTGTAAAATTGTTCCCCCTGAAACTTAGGTATGCTGCGTCGGAAGTCGTTTTCGGCAAAATCGTCAGGATTTTTTATCTCACCCGAAAGGAAGCCGCGGCCTAATGGCGAATAAGGTACAAAGCCTATGCCTAGCTCAGTCAGGGTGTTTAGTATACCTGCTTCTTCTACACTACGCTCAAATAGCGAATACTCTGATTGCAGGGCAGTTATGGGGTGCACAGCATGGGCACGGCGAATGGTTTCGCTGGCTACTTCAGATAGCCCTATGTATTTAACTTTACCTTCTTTAACCAAATCGGCCATGGCGCCTACTGTCTCTTCAATGGGCACTTCGGGGTCTAATCTGTGCATATAGTACAGGTCTATATAATCTGTACCCAGGTTTTTAAGTGACAGTTCTGCTGCCTTTTTTACGTATGCTGCTTTGCCGTTAATGCGCCATGTAAGTTGTTCGTTTTCATCTATTTCCCATGCAAATTTGGTAGCTATGGTATAGCTGTGGCGGTTGCCGGTAATGGCCTTTGCAATCAGGCGCTCGTTAAGAAACGGACCGTATAAATCGGCTGTGTCTAAAAAATTTCCGCCCAGTTCAAGCGAGCGGTGTATGGTTGCAATGGCCTCATTTTCATCGGCCTGGCCATATATATTGGCTCCGGCCATGGTTGTCATGCCCATACAGCCCAGGCCTACTGCAGGTACTACAAGGCCCTGAGACCCTAAATTTACTTTTTTGATGCTCATAATATCTCTTTAGTTTGATGATGTAAAGGTCGGTATAAGGTGTATTGCTGTTGTATCCAAAATAAATAATGTTGTGTTTAAATTGCGGCATGTAAAGCTTTAACTAACATTTATACTATCAAAGTGTTAATCATGAGTGCTCACAGTATTAAAAGTTCTAATTTTAATAAAAAAGAAGCTATGGACACTTATACCGTTACGTTTTACTGCAAGGATTGTCTTGTAGTACCAGCCCAAAAAGAGGCGAAACAAGAAGTGTGCTGGCAGGTGCTTGATAAAATGGTGCAGCACGAGCTTGAATTGGTAGATTTTAACCTTACCGAAAACTATGAAACCTACCCTGACAGCCACAAAAAGAAAGGAACCCTAAGGGCAGTTGTAGAAATAAGGCTTGACCTTGAGCGTCATGACCTGCAAAGCCGTGATTCTATTTACAATAAATGCCTGTATGCAATGCAACAAAACCAGCTATATCTTAGCGAAGATATAGTGCAGGAAATACAGGGGCAGGAGCGCCAGTTACTGGTTTTTGATAAAAAAACACACGCGGCCTGAATAAACCCTAAAATATAATAGTTTTATAACAATGGGCTTTTATATTGTTATGGCTTTTAGTATCTTGCAGCATATTTAATTTTTGTATGATAAGTACTAAAAGCCTGCACTTTTCTTATGGAAAAGGCACCTATTTTAACTTTCCTGATATAAATGCGCCAAAAGGTGAAAGCCTGCTTATAACGGGCGGTTCGGGTAAGGGAAAAACAACCCTGTTGCACCTCCTTGGCGGCCTGCTTCGTCCTAAAAGTGGCGAGGTAATAATTGAAGATACCAATATTGCCACCCTTTCAGAAAAAAAACTCGATCATTTTCGCGGCAAAAATATAGGCCTTGTACTACAGCAATCTTATTTTGTGGCATCGCTTACGGTGCTGGAAAATGTGGTGCTGGCCTCATGGCTGGCAAATGGTAAACAGGCTACAGATAAGGCCAAACAGCTGTTAGAACAACTGGGCCTTAAAGACCAGATGCAAAAACTGCCATCGCAACTCAGTATAGGTCAGCAGCAGCGCGTTAGCATTGCCAGGGCACTTATTAATGAGCCAAAGTTGCTATTGGCCGATGAGCCTACCAGCAGCCTTGACGATGAAAATGCTGTTACTGTGGCTGATATGCTTAGCACACTGGCAAAGCAATTTGGCACTGCACTGGTTATTGTAACGCACGACCAAAGGCTTAAAGACCGTTTTCCTAACCAAATCTCCCTGTAACGATGATCACTAAAATAGCCTGGAAAAACATTTGGTTCAAGCCGCTTAATACTGCCTTAAGCATTATACTGCTTACGGCATCTGTAGCCATAATAACGCTGCTTATACTGCTGGAAAATCAGTTTGAAAAGAAATTTAACGATAACATAGATGGTATAGACCTGGTGCTTGGCGCACAGGGCAGCCCGTTGCAGCTTATACTTTCGTCTGTTTATCAGGTAGATGCGCCTACCGGCAATATAGATTATGCCGAGGCCAAGACCTGGATGAAAAACCGCCTTGTAAAAACGGCTATTCCGTTGGCCTTTGGCGATAATTACAAGGGGTTCCGTATTGTGGGTACCACGCCCGATTATCTTACGCATTATGGCGCCACCGTAAACGGCAAGGTATTTAATAAAAACTTTGAAGTAGTAGTAGGTGCTGATGTTGCCGAGAAAATGAGCCTTAAAATAGGCGATAAATTTTTTGGTTCTCATGGCGATTCTGCCGAAGGCGAAGTGCATGATGCTCATGCTTATGTTATTACGGGTATAGCATCTAAAACCAATAAAGTGGTTGATAACCTTATTTTGTGCAACATACCCAGCGTTTGGGCCATGCACGAAGGCCACGACCACGAGCATGAAGAAGGCGAAGAAGCGCACGATCATGAAGAACACGACCATGACCATGAGGCTATTGCCGCCGGACATGAAGAACACGATCATGACCATGATGCCCATGCTGAAGGCGACGCTCATGACCATGCTGAAGAAGCCCATGACCACGAGCATGGAGAAGTAATAAGCGAAGAAGGTAAAGAAATAACGGCTGTTATATTAAAAATGAAGTCGCCTATGGCTGTTTTAACCTGGCAGCGCATGATACCCATGAATACAAAACTGCAGGCTGCAGCCCCGGGTAAAGAAATAAACCGTTTGTTCTCGTTGTTTGGCATTGGCCTACAGGCACTTCAATACCTGGCTTATGGCATTATGCTTATATCGGGTATTAGTATTTTTATTGCGTTATTTAATACCCTTAAAGAGCGTAAATACGAATTTGCATTATTGCGCGTTAATGGTGCAAGCCGCCTGCAATTGCTGTCGCTTGTGCTTATAGAAAGCCTGCTGCTGTGCATTACCGGCTTTATTTTCGGTACGGTTGTTGGTAGGATAGCGTTACTGCTTATTTCGGGTTCCAGTGAGGCAGAATTTAAAATGTCGTTTAACCCCTTCGAGTTTGTTTGGGAAAAGGAAGGATATTTACTGGGGCTCACTATCTTTGTAGGGGTTTTAGCGGCCGTTATTCCGGCGGTTAAGGCATATAGTTTAAACATATCAAAAACATTGGCAAATGCGTAAAACATTTTTCATCGCTACGCTTTTAATGGCAGGCTTTTTACTGGCTTCGGTTACTGCACCATCTGCACCGTCTGAGGCAGTTCAAAATAAAACAATTAACAGGACTACGGCTGTGTCTGATACCCTGAGCTGGAAATTGCTTGGGCAAATAAAATTTGTAAAGAAACCCAGCGATGATTATCCCGAAGGGGTAATGTTTCCGGTGGTAAATTCTACACTTAAGGCTAAAGGAGGCAAACCTGTTGTTATGAGTGGCTTTATTATCCCTATAGATAATAAAACCTATGCGCTTAGCAAGAACGTGTTTGCATCATGCTTTTTTTGCGGCCAGGCCGGGCCTGAAACCATTATGGGTATCAAGTTTAAAAATACCGGTACTAAGCTAAAAACAGACCAGTATGTTACCCTTAGTGGTACATTTCGTTACAATGATAACGATGTTGACGACTGGATTTACCATATTGAAAACGCTGTTATAGTAAACAAGTAATATGAAGATTGCCAATAAAAAAGCTGTTTTTTTTGACCTCGACCACACCCTGTGGGACTTTGAGAAAAATTCGGCTTTAGCATTTGAGCATATCCTGGCTAAAAATAATATTGCTGTTGATGTGGCAAAGTTTATAGCGTTGCATGTGCCCATTAATGCAAATTACTGGAAACTGTTTCGCGATGGCCTTATCACGCAGCAAGAACTGCGCTATGGCAGGCTTAAAGATGTTTTTGATGCGCTGGAATATCATGTTTCGGATGATGTTATCAGTAACCTTTCAGAAGAATATGTAACAACGCTACCGGTTAATAACCACCTTTTTGAAGGTGCTATTGAAGTGCTGGAATATTTAAAGCCCAACTACAGCCTGCACATTATAACCAATGGCTTTCATACGGTACAGGAGGTTAAAATAAAAAATGCCAACCTGGGCCATTATTTTGAAACCATTACCAATAGTGAAATGGCCGGTTGCAAAAAACCACACCCTGCTATTTTTGAATTTGCCCTTAAAGCAGCCAACGTTCAAAAAGGTGATAGTATAATGATTGGCGATTGCATCGAAGCCGATGTACAGGGTGCCCTTGATTATGGTATTGATGCCATTTATTTTAATGAGCACCGCCTTGATACACCCCCTTTTATAACACAGGTAAACCACCTGCTTGAACTTAAGAATTTATTATAATGAAAAAGATATTTGCTATAGCAGCTTTGCTGTTGTCAGGTTTTGTGTTTGCCCAAAGCGCTGACATTAATGATTATAAATATGTTATAATTCCTGCAAAGTTTGATTTTTTAAAAGAACCCAACAAGTACAGTCTAAACGACCTTACTAAAAAGCTGTTTGAAAAACAGGGCTTCCAGGTATTTTACCCTGAAGATAAAATGCCCGATGAGCTTGCGCTGAATAAATGCCGTGCCCTTTATGGCAACCTTGTAGACGATTCAGGCATGCTAAGCACCTCTATCACTATTACCCTTAAAGACTGTAGTGGTAAAGAATTGTATCGTTCAGAAAAAGGTAAGAGCAAAGAAAAAGACTTTAAAAAAGGATACTATGAGTCGTTGCGTGAAGCATCGGCTTCTCTATATAACCTTAACTATGCCTATTCGAGTAAAGATGCTATGGGTGCAGCGCAGGCAGCCCCGGTAACAGTACAAACCCCTGCAACCCCAAAGGTTGAAACTCCTGTACAGCAAACCCCTGCTCCGGCAGTGGCTACGCCGGTTATTAATGAAAACCAGCTATTTGCACAACCTATTGCTAACGGCTACCAGCTTGTAGATACTACTCCAAAAGTGGTTTTGAAAATGTATAAAACCTCGCAACAGGATAATTATACCGCTGTAGGCGATAATAAAAATGGCGTTGTATTTAAAAAAGGGAACGACTGGTTTTTTGAGTACTACCAGGATGATAAGCTTGTAAGCGAAAAGCTGAATATTAAGTTTTAGTCTTAAAATATTAAAGTCTTAAAGTGATAAAAACGAAAGTTATAAGTGTTCATCGCTTTATGACTTTCGTTTTCTAATATCCATACTTTCCTCTCCACCTGCGTTTTAAAAACTCCCGGTCGGCGTTTTCCCGGCTGTTTTGTCCGGGTTCATAAAAAGCGGTATTGTTTATGGCATCGGGCAAAAATTCCTGCTCGGCAAAATTGTTGTTGTAATCATGGGCATATTTATAATCATCGCCATAGCCCAGCTCTTTCATAAGCTTAGTGGGCGCATTGCGCAGGTGTAGGGGCACAGGCAGGTCGCCGGTTTGCTTAACCACACTCTGGGCCTTGCCTATAGCCATATAAGTTGCATTGCTCTTGGGCGATGTAGCCAGGTAAATAGCGCACTGGCTCAATACAATTCTCGATTCAGGATAACCTATGGTGCTTACCGCCTGAAAGGTGTTGTTGGCCATAATAAGTGCCGTAGGGTTGGCATTGCCTATATCTTCGCTCGCTAAAATCAGCATGCGGCGGGCAATAAACTTTAGGTCTTCGCCACCTTCAATCATACGGGCCAGCCAGTAAACAGCGCCATTAGGGTCGCTGCCGCGCATAGATTTTATAAAAGCGGAAATAATGTCATAATGCTGTTCGCCTGTTTTGTCATACAAAACGGTGTTTTTTTGAGCCAATTGCATTACGCGGTCGTTAGTAATTTCTATATCGTCTCCCTCGCTGGCATTAATTACAAGCTCAAAAATATTGAGTAGTTTCCGGCCATCGCCACCACTTAGCCTAAGCAGGGCTTCAGTTTCTTTAAGGGTAATGTTTTTGGTTTTCAGGTAGCTGTCTGCCTCCATAGCGCGGTGCAGTAAGGCTTCTAAATCTTCTCGTGTAAACGCGTTTAGCACATATACCTGGCAACGCGAAAGCAATGCTGGTATTACCTCAAAGCTTGGATTTTCGGTAGTGGCGCCTATAAGGGTAACCCACCCTTTTTCTACCGCTGCCAGTAACGAATCCTGTTGCGATTTACTAAAGCGGTGAATCTCATCTATAAACAAAATGGGGTTACGCGCCGTAAACATGCCACCGCTTTGTTTTGCTTTGTCTATAACCTCGCGCACATCTTTAACACCCGCGTTTATGGCGCTCAGTACATAAAACGGGCGGTTGCTTTCCTGTGCCATAATTTGGGCAAGGGTAGTTTTGCCCGTACCCGGAGGCCCCCATAAAATAAGTGATGGTATAATGCCACGGGCTATCTGGTGCGTTAATGATCCGTTAGGCCCTACAAGATGTTGCTGGCTTATATATTCTGATAAATGCTGTGGGCGTATGCGTTCTGCCAAAGGTGCTTCCATAGTGTAAAATTACGCAATAATTTTCTTCTGAAATGCAGAAAAAATGCTAAAACCCACCACTGACATTTTAACAGTAAATTTTTTTTGGTTGGCTTTTTGACGTACCTGCTGCATGATAGACAGCCGCGACAGCCAGTTTAAATTTTCGCCATCGGTAATTGCATGGCCTTTTGCGTTTGTATTTATCCTGTGGCTGGTATACTGGGTAGAGGTGCGGTTTCATGTATACCTTAATGATTACGGAATATTGCCCCGCAGCTTTGTAGGGTTACGCGGCATAGTGCTTAGTCCTTTTTTGCACGGCAGCCTGGAGCACTTGTATAACAATTCAATCCCGCTGTTTTTGCTTATTGCTGCCCTGCGCTTTTTTTATCGCCGGCATGCGCTGGAAGTCATAGGTT
>JAZKDS010000299.1:3214-7283 GCA_040387455.1 Bacteroidota bacterium | reverse complement strand
GATAGGCAGGGGCGAAAGCCATCATATAGGAGCCAGTGGTTTAATTTATGTGCTGGTTACGTTTATCTTTTTTAAAGGGGTGCAAACCGGCTATTACAGATTGGTAGCGTTGTCGCTCCTAATTATTATGCTATATGGCGGTATGGTGTGGTATATTTTTCCGGATGTGGGAGAAAACATAAGCTGGGAAGGGCATTTGGGTGGATTAATAACAGGGCTTTTGTTTACCTGGCTTTATGAAACACCCGAGTATAAAAAGCCTGCGTTATATGACTGGGAACAGCCCGGTTTTGACCCAAAGAACGATGCTTTTATGAAACGTTTTGATGAAAACGGCAATTTTGTAAATCCGCCAAAACCTGAAGATATTGAGGTGGTAGATTATGAAATTGTGAGCCCGCTTCCGCAGATTAGGATAGTGTATAGTTATAAGCAAAATGATCAGGATACCTAAAGTTTAAATTAGCGTTTGTGGCTTATTTTGTAAAATCATAGCATGTAATTTCCTGATTTTACTAAGATGATACTCGTCAATAACTATTTGTTCTTAAATTATTAGTTGTAATATCAGTCAATAGCCTTTTAAAGAAATAAGCCAACCTTAATATTGGTAAACTTTTAATAGCCTTTGGGTTAACTAAAATTAAATCTTAGGTAATAGCCTTCTTTTTTATTGAAGATAGTTTTGTGGTTTTAATCAACTACACAACATCCATGAAAAAAATTTACTTACTGCTTATGGTGTTATGCGGTTTTGGAGTAAAGGCACAAACCTTATTCCCCTACCTGCAGGCGCCAACCTCAAATGCTATTTATGTTAACTGGAAGACCGAAAGTAATGCCGAATCTATTGTGCAGTACGGCAGCACTCCGGAGGCTCTTACTAACACTGTGACCGGTACCAACCAAATCTTTTCAGATACCGGCTATGCGGCTAACTATTTCTACCATACCGTTCATGTAACGGGTTTAACGGCTAACACAAAATACTATTATCGTATTAAAACCGGTAACCAATTATCTACGGTATACAGCTTTAAAACGTTGCCGCTTCCGGGTCAGGCTGCTACGGCAGACGGCCACCTGCGCTTTTTAGTTTTGGGCGATAACCAAATGAAAAACGAGCCGAGGTTTGACTCGCTTGTATCGGCTGCAAAGCGCAAAATTGCCGAAAAATGGGGTGCTACCCTTGATCCTGCCGATAACATTGCACTTACTGTTATGGTGGGCGACCAGGTAGACGTGGGTACTCTTGACCATTATGAAAATGTGCATTTCAAAAAGAACAAAAACCTTTCAGGCTACCTGCCTATACAAACGCTTGTGGGTAACCACGAAACGTATGGCACACTGGCCATGCAGGCTTATTATGACCATTACATACTTGATGGCATGTCTTACCAGGGCATCTCTTCGGGTACCGAAAATTATTATGCCAATCAGGTAGGTAACGTGCTATTTATTGCTATGGATACAGAGCATACCGGTGCTGCACAACTTGCATGGGTTGCCCAGGTAGTTGAGGCTGCCGATAATGATGCTACCGTACAATGGATTATATCTTTAGGGCACCGTCCTTACCAGGCAGAACAGTATGTAGGCGATATTTCGCCATGGGTACGCAATAATGCCATGCCATTGCTAACGGCTTCATCTAAACATGTACTGCACATAGGTGCACACCACCACTTGTACCACAGGGGGCAGTTAAAAAATACTCCTACCTACCAGATTATTTCGGGTGGTGTAGCCTGGGACCAGTATTGGGGTATGGCTGTTGAAGAGAATTTTGAAGACGTACAAAAAACCATTTCAAACTGGATATACCAAATCATTGACATCGATGTAAACAATGGTACTTTTGATGTAGAGGCTTACTCTATAGGCAGTGCCTACCAGTGGAAAAACAACCAGCTTATGGATGAATTTCACCGCTACAACGGACTTGCAGTACCTGCACAGCCCGCTATTACAAATGAACTTACAGGTAATGATATAGAGCTGCCGCTTACGCTTGAAACTTCGGCTTATGCTACAACTACCAATCAGGAACTTAACTCAACGCAGTTTATGATTGGCAAAACAGAAAACTTTAGCATCATCGAAAAAGATGTTTACAGAGATTATGAAGACCTTTTTGGTGCAGTAGGCACACAGGTAGACAGTACAGCTAATGTTAACCTTGGTGTTGATATTACCAAGCTAACCCTTGGAGCCGGCGAGATACCTAACGGCCAGTATTTTGTAAAAGCACGCCACCGCGACCGCAACCTTAACTGGAGTGAGTGGAGCCCGGTTAAATCATTTAATATTATCAACAGTACATTTGCCGATACGCAAATACAGCTTGATACTATTGCTTACCTGCCTAATACACCAATTATTATAACCTATGCCGATACCCCGGGTAATACTAACGACTGGGTTGCTCTTTATAAAAACGGACAAACACCGGGCAGTGGTACGCCATCTCAACTATGGGCTTACACAGCTGGCCAGATTAGCGGTACACATACGTTTACACAAGGCCTTACACAGCCGGGCTTATATTATGCTACCCTGCTTGAAAACGATGGTTATACTGAAATTGCCGACAGGGTTTATTTTTACGTGGGCCCGTTTGTAACGGTTGCTACTAATCAGGAAGTATATGAATCTAATGAGGCGGTAACTGTTACCTTTGAAGGCGGTCCTAACCTGGCGCTTGACTGGGTAGGTGTTTATAAAGTGGGACAAACACCCGGCGGCCCTGCTTCTACAGATTGGGATTATGTTATGGGTGTCGACGGCAGCTTTACTTTTACCGGTCTTGCCGATGGTTACTACTTTGTACAATACTTTCTTCAGGATGGTTATAATACCATAGGTAGCAAAGTGTTTTTTCAGGTAGGAAGCCAGATAACGCAGCTTGCTATTAATAAAACGGTATATAACCTTAACGAAAATATTATTGCTACCTGGACCGATGCTCCTGGCATTATAAAAGACTGGATAGGTATTTACCATGAAGGCGATGACCCTAACGAAGATGCGCTTGTAAGTTATACTTATTTTGACGGCCAGCCCGAAGGTACAGCTACAATTCCTGATGAAAACCTGCCTACAGAAGCGGGAGGTTACTTTATTGTAATTTTTACAAATGACTCTTATAACGAGGTTTCTAACAGGGTTAACTTTGAGGTTGAAAGCACAGTTGGCCTTCCGGAGTGGCAGGGTAACGATGCGCTTATGGTGTATCCTAATCCGGTTAAAAAAGGCGAACGCACCTATATTAAATCAAAATACCGTATAGACCAGATAGATATGTTTGATATAACGGGCAACCTGTTTTACACTTCTAAAAATATAGAAGATTATAACTTCTCGTTAATCAACCAGAGTTTACCTACAGGTACTTATATCCTTAAAGTGCACTCTAATAAAGTATATACAGTTAAGATAATTGTAGACTAATTAAAAGTTTAGTAAAGCAATAAGGGCGGCCAATTGGCCGCCCTTATTTTTTATAGAACAATCGAATATACTAAATATCTAACTTCTTCTCTGCCTAAGCGTTTCGTATAAAAAAGCACCACAGGCAACCGATACGTTAAGCGACTCTATAGAGCCAAACATAGGTAGCTTAGCCTTGTCTTCTACAATTTTTAGCACAGATGGGTTAATGCCCCTGTCTTCGCTGCCCATTATAATGGCCAATGGCTCATTAAGGCTTATGTCATAAATAGTGTTTTCAGTCTTTTCAGTTGCGGCAACAGCTTTAATGCCTGAGCCCTGCAGGTAAAAAATAGCATCTTTAATATGCTCTACTTTACAAATAGGCACATTAAATACGGCTCCGGCCGATGTTTTAACGGTATCTCCGTTTACAGGTGCCGAACCTTGCTTTTGTATAATGATACCATCTACACCGGTACATTCTGCTGTACGGATGATGGCACCAAAGTTACGGGCATCGCTAATCTGGTCCAGTATAAGGAATAGGGGAGTCTTGCCGCTTTCCAGTACCTTTTCTACTAAGGTTTCCAGGTCATGAAAGCCAATAGGGGCAATGGTAGCCACGGCACCCTGG
>JAZKDS010000299.1:0-3204 GCA_040387455.1 Bacteroidota bacterium | reverse complement strand
AAGGCGGTTAAGTTTTTCAACCGGCACATAGCTAAAGTTAATGCTCTTTTGCTTCATGGCCTTCATCAGGTCGCGCATCAGGTCGCCCTGCGCATCCTTTTGTATAAAAACCTTATCTATCTCTTTACCGGCGTTAATTGCCTCAACTATGGCGCGTATGCCAAATATCTGGTGTTCTTTTTCCATGGGGCAAAGGTATAAAAAAACCATCCGCTATTAGGATGGTTTTTACAATTATGATAAAAGCATGTTATAATTCGTCTTCAAGAAATCCGGTACGCTTGTGGCCCGAAAATTTATACACTACTCCCGGGTCCCAGTCAAACTCGGCTTCAAAGTAAATGCTGTCTACTTCGTGCCCTCCAAATGATGTAGCAGCTTTTTTAAGGATCTTGCCATTTGTAACCGTAACAGTGCCGCCGGTATAAAGCTCTTCAGAAGCTGCCTGGCCAGCAAAAGTGTAGCTGCTAAAGCTGCTAACCTGTACTTTGCTTTTTAGCTGGAAGAATGCATTATGGTCGTCAATCCAAAAGTTTTCGTCGTTGCTTGCCGCATTGTAAGTAGAATATAGTACATAGTCTCCGCCAAAAGCAGGCGTGATACCATCGGGCTCATATCCTATGATATGCCAATCGCCTGCAAAATTTTCTGTAGTTGTACCTCCCGGGTCGGTATCGCCTGTTTCATCGCAAGAATAAAGGGTAGCAATGCCAGTTAAGGCAATAAGGAACAGTTTTAATTTATTTGTTATTTTTTTCATGTCTTTAAGTATTAAAATTGAACCTGATCAAGGTGAACCTCAAATATGTACCCTGAATCCCAAGAGCTGGTAAAATCTATAGAATTGTCGTTTTCATTAGCTGTAAAGCTTAGCATTTGCACAACGCCGCCAAAAGTGCCTATGGTAAAATCAGGAATTGTAAAGCTATCTGTGGCAATATTATCGGCAGTAATGTTTGCCGGTGCAAGGTAGGTATTGCCATAGGCACGGCCAGTAGAATAATACAGACCTATACCATCGATAAGGGTATAAGTGCCATCTTCTTCCTCATAAATAAGCACAAATTCCATATCGGTATATTGTGCACCACCGGCTCCATTTCTTAACACAGTGGCACGGTATACACCGGCAATGCTGGTAGTGAGGTCGCCCACTTCGGCTACAATAACACGGCGTGTTATGGTGCCCGGAAAACCATCCTGGTTAACAGCGCTATAGGTTACCACATATACATCATCAACATTAGTGTCTACGCTATTGCCACCACGGTATTGCCCTCTTACGCTTACGGTATATTCAATTTCTTCACCTTGTTCGGTTACAATAACACCCGGGTCAGTAAACGTGGCTCCTTTTTGTACAAATATGGTTTCATCGCCTATAAGTGTAAAATCAGGATAGTAGGTTACAAAAGACAAATCTTCTGTATTATCTTCAGAACATCCCACCAGGGATATTGCAAATAGTATTAAAAATATTTTTTTCATCAGTTAAGTTTTTTAATTAACGTCCCACCATACAGGCGTTGTTATAGGTACTAAATCCGGTGCATTCTGGTTGCTCGACCTCACATCGCTTGGGTACACAATCCTTTTTGGAAATTCTCCACCTGTAGCGCCGTTTACAGAATACGTAAACTGGCCCGGTATGTAGGCATCGTCTGTTGCCGGTACATCACTTATTAAAGGATAGCCTGTTCGGTTTTGCTCAAAAAAGCTTTCTGAGCCTTTACCAGGAAAGCCCGATATCCATTTTTGAGTAATGATGGCTTCCAGTTTTTCGTCAAAAGTACCTGCTGAGGGATACTCATAAGCGCCGCCGGCTGCGGTAAATGTGCTGCCATCAAGAGTCCATTTGCTGAAGTTTTCGGCAACGGCTGCATCATATAAATCTTTAGCACCTGCGCCGCTGTAGTAGCGCTCTGCTGCTTCGGCCTGAAGGAAAAGGCTTTCTTCGCGACTCATTAAATACACGGCATCGGTAGGGGTAAGGGTAACAATTGCTACAGAGCTGCCACTGATGGCTGTGTTACTGTAGTCGCCCTGGCTTAAAGAAATGCCTGCACCATAAAACGCATCGCGCCTTGGGTCGCTACCGGCTTCAAGGTAAGATAACAGGGTTGTGCTTGCTCTCAGGTTTGTACCTACGTTAAGCTGCCTTCTGTCGCTTTCATACAGTGGGTTGCTGCGGCTTGGCGCATCCGTAAATTGTGTCATGGCGGCATCTGTATCAAGAAAATCAACACCGCTGTCTATTAGTGCTGTTATGCCTGCCTGTGCTGCACTTGGGTTAACTTCTGTTTGCCTCATATAAAGCTTTAGTAAAAGAGAGTTACCAAAGGCGGTCCAGTTGCTCATATTGCCACCAAAGATAAAATCGTCATTACCCGGGCCATCGCCCTGAGATGAAGATAAATCAAGTGCCAGCGCTTCCTGAAGATCTGCTATCATAGTAGCATACGCATCCGGGCCGTTATCAAAAAAGGGCTGTAATATGTTAGGGTCATTGGCCTGGCTGTAGGGCAGCTGGTCATAAAAATCGGCAATTATTTGCGATGCATGCACTTCCAGAACGGTGGCTGCAAGATAATAATTCCAGTTTTCCTGCTCCATGGCAAGTGCCTTAACGTTCCTTATATCGCCCAGGGCATCATACATAGAGGTCCATCCGCCGTTATAATCATTTGTACCTATTATGTAGCCATCTATTGTATTGTATTGATTGGCCAGGTTGCTCTGTGTCCAGTATTGCGACCAAAAACCACCTATTAATGCATAATATGATCCTTGCGAGCCCACAACCCCTACAATACCCGCAGGCAGCTCAATATTAAGAGTAACCTCGCCAGCTGTTAAAAAGCTCGGGTCTCTGTTGATGTCAAAGTCATCATCACAGGCTGATATAAAACCGGCAAGTGCCAGTATTAAAAATATTTTTTTCATAGTGCTTTTTTTAGAATGAAATTTTTACGAATCCACCATAGGTACGTTGAGAAGGATTGGCTGCAAATTCGCCCACTTCACTTAGGATGTCGCTGCCATACGTAGTAGTTTCAGGGTCAACATAAGGGTTTTCGCCCGGTGTCCATAAAAACAGGTTTTTGCCATATACACCTATCGAGAGCCTTGTAAGGCCCCAACGGTCTATTAAATCTCTGCTAAAGCTGTACGTAAGGTTAAGGTCGCGCACACGCACAAATGTTT
>JAZKDS010000298.1:2410-8602 GCA_040387455.1 Bacteroidota bacterium | reverse complement strand
AGGATATTTTTTATTCATTTACTTTGCAATTCAAAGTACTTTAAAAATGGAGAATTACTTAAAGGACATTCAGGATATTAAAAAGATGATGGACCGGTCTACCCAGTTTATCTCGTTAAGCGGTCTATCTGGTATTATGGCAGGCATTTATGCACTGGTTGGTGCCTATGCCGTTAGGGTTATAACAGGCGAAAAGTATAAAAAAATTACGCTTGAAAGCACCGAGTTCAAAACGTGCCTTGCCATATTAGCGGGTATATTTATACTATCTATAAGTACTGCCTTTATACTTTCGTCCATTAAAGCAAAAAAACATGGCGAAACCCTTTGGAACAACACTTCTAAAAGGCTTGCTGCTAATTTTATGATACCTTTGTCTACTGGTGGTATATTTGCAGTGTTGCTTATAAACAGCCACCATTATGGCCTTATAGCGCCTGTAACACTTATATTTTATGGGCTTGCCTGTATTAATGCCAGTAAGTATACACTGCGCGATGTGCGCTACCTGGGGTTAACCATTACCATTATTGGGCTTGTTGCTACATATGCTATTGGCTATGGCCTCGAATTTTGGGCTTTGGGCTTTGGCGTATGCCACATAATATATGGCAGTATGATGTATTTTAAATACGACCGAAAACAATAGATTGAAAAACATATTACAACATATAAATAAGGCGTTTGACCACCGTATAAGGCTGGGTATTATGAGTATACTCATGGTTAATGAGTATGCCGATTTTAACACCCTGAAAGAGCTGCTTGGCGTTACTGACGGTAACTTGGCCAGCCATGCCAAAGCACTTGAGGCAGAGCAGTATATAATGATCGAAAAGCAATTTATAGGTAAAAAGCCAAATACACGTTACATGGCTACTAAAGAAGGACGTAAAGCCTTTAAAGACCATATAGACGCCCTTGAAAAACTGATACAAAAAAGCTAACCAAATTTTTTTATACTTATACTTTGGATTTCAAAGTACTTTAAATTAATTAAAGATGAAAAATCTACAATTGACAATCAACCGGGAAATAAGGCAATATGGCCTGATGTTTACATTGAGCCTGTTTTGTTTAGGCCTGCTACTGATAAGGGCAAAAATTACACAAAGTATTTTTCTGTTCTTTTTAATATGGAATTTATTTTTAGCCTATACTCCTCTGGCTGTAAGCTCATTACTTATTAATAATATAACACTTGTACAAAAGCGCAGGTACTTGTTGCCCCTACTGGCCTGCTGGCTGTTTTTGCTTCCCAACGCCCCATATCTTATTACCGATTTTATTCACCTGAATAAAGACAATGCCATACCCGTTTGGTTTGATATACTGCTTATAGCCTCATTTACCTTAACGGGATTGCTGTTTGGCCTGGCTTCAATGCATAATGTTTACAAGATAGTATTGGTAAAAACCTCTGCCACAGCGGCTAAAATCATTATGCTGTTTATATGCGGGCTTTGCGGATTTGGCATCTACTTAGGGCGTTTTTTACGCTATAACAGCTGGGATATACTTCAAAAGCCGATCAGTCTGGGTATAGATATATTTAGCAGCCTGTTTGCCTCAGAGACTTACAGGGCTGCATGGGGTATTACGCTGGGCTTTGGCATGCTGCAATACCTTTTGTTTAGCATTTACAACGAGTTCAAACAGTAAAAAAATTTATCAATCTACTTTGAAATTCAAAGTAAAAAAACATAATGATTATGAAAACCATGAAAGAAAAAATTGAAACTGTACGTCGCGAGTTTGACAAAACAGCACAAAAACTTACTGCTTACCAGCTAGTTAAATACCCCGAAGGGAGCTTAGGGCATCAGTTAGGCACATTTTTACTAGGCAGCAACTACGGGCAAAATGTGTATGCACAAAATGATGATGCCTTACAGCTGCTCATTGCCGGAAAAAACTCAATTAAAGAAGACCTGGCAGTACAGTTTTATCTGTTTGGCAATGGTAACAATAGCTTTCGTACGCTTAGCACTATCGTAGTAGCCCTTACGCTATGCCCCCATTACCTGCCTTATTTCTATAAAAAGTATAAAGCCGGAAAACAAGCCCTGAGGTTTTATGATGTAGACCACCTGGGGCTGCTGCATTTGCCTGTTGAACGGATTAAAGATGTTTTTTTAATACGTTGATATTCAAAATTATAAACCAAAAACTACTATTGCGGCTACCTGTTATAGTATGGGCAGTTACATTTATATATAGTACCTATTTATTTATCAATCTATTTGATATGGGGTCAATATACTTTGCAGAACAATTTGCATTTGATGGCTTTGTAATGATGCTATTTTTAAATATACTGGCGCTTACCTTGCTATTAATTTTAGCTACTATCCACTACAAAATCAGGAAAAAACTGCTATGGCGGTGCGCCCTTTTGCTTAGCAATGCTCCAATTGTATACGCTTACATTAAGATACTTCCCTACTACATTAAATACTGATATTAAATAATTTAAAACCTATTTACTTATGGAAACCAACTCAACACCCGGTCCTCAATTTGAAAAAGACAAAACCGATTTTAGCTTTATGCAGTCTACCACCGCCCGTGTAATTATGGTGGGTATGCTTACACTAGTACTGCTTTTACCGCTGCATTATGTTAAGGGTATTATTAATGAACGTCAGCATTTGCAGGAAGAAGTAAAAAATGACATTGCTCAAAAATGGGGAGGTAGCGTATATGTGCTTGGCCCTGTGCTAAAACTGCCATATAATGTTGTAAATGAAACCGAAGTGGTAGATAAAACTACTAATAAAATTAGCGTGAGACGTTCCGTTTTTATCGATTACCTATATATTTTTCCGGAACAGCTCGATATAAATACAGATGTGCAGACAACAAAAAAACACCGTAGCAATTATGAGGCTGCCGTATTTACATCTAACATGAAACTGAAAGGCTTTTATCCCGCACCCGATTTAGCAAAGCATAACATTGCCCCGGAAAATGTTATATGGAATAAAGCCACTATTATAATGAGCACCAATACACTAAAAAGCATTAAAGGTGCTGTAAACATAAGCTTTAAGGGTAATAAATATGATTTTGAGCCTTTAGCAAAACTTACAGAAAACGTAGCCTTATCTACCTTACAAACCACTAATATAAATTTGGGTAGTGCTGTTACGGGTATGCTTCCATTTGAAATGAAAATAAGCTATGATGGTAGCGAACGGCTGGGTATAGTGCCCATAGGCAAATACACTACCGCTAAAATGGCCGGCAACTGGCCTTCGCCAAAATTTGACGGCAACTTTTTACCCGGAGACAGTACCGTAACCGATGCCGGTTTTAATGCCTCCTGGAAAATATCTCAGCTTAACAGGCCTTTTGCTCAACAGTACATTACAACTATACCAGATTTAAGTAAATACTCTTTTGATGTAGATTTTCTTATCCCGGTAGATGAATACCAGCAAAATGAAAGGGCATCTAAATATGGTTTTCTTGTTATAGGCCTTACCTTCCTTATATTTTTCCTTATCCAGAGCATTAGTAAAATTGGCATACACATATTTCAATACGCCATGATAGGCCTTGCACTTATTATGTTTTACACCCTGCTTATTTCTATAACAGAGCACAGTAGTTTTAAGCTTGCCTACCTTATTGCAGGACTTAGTGTGGTGGTTATGGTAGCTCTTTACTCTATATCAATATTAAAGGACAGGAAATTCCCGCTTTTTATAGGTGCTTCTCTTACCGCTCTTTACACTTTTATCTATGTAATTATCCAGTTAGAAAATTATGCCCTCCTGGCAGGCAGCATAGGACTATTCTTTATTTTAGGCGCTGTAATGTATTTCTCCAGAAAAATAAACTGGAGCTCCTCCCCCGCCTAAACCAGATGCCCCCTTCTCCTCAAAGGGGGCTATTTTTTTACTAAAACTTTAAATTAAATATTCATAAGGAAACCGGTAAGGTTTTCTTTGCGGGATAATTCAAGCTTTTTGCGCAGGCGATAACGCGCCAACTCTACCCCACCGTCAGATATATTCATAATTTCGGCTATTTCGCGCGGCGTTATAGCAGGATACTTATCCTTAAGCCGTTTAAGGAAATCAAAATGCACGTTACGAATATGGTTTTCAAGATTATTCCAGCTCTTATCTGTATTCAGTTCTTTTACAATGGTTTTATAAACCCTGTTAAAACGCTGTTTAGCAGTATCGTCCATAGTTTCTGTTTCTAGGTCTTTCATTTTATGGATAATGCCATTAAGCATTTTATTCTTCTTAACAACCTGGAGTGAGTTGTTAACCAACTCTTTATCTTTAGTAAGTATTTTAACCCGTAACTGTTCGTTTTTAAGGCGCTCAATTTCTTTTTCAAGCTCCAGCTGTTCCTGTTTTATCTTTGTTTCTTTTTCAAGATACAGCCTGCGCTGTTCAAGGGTTTCATAATATCTGTTTTTGCGTATTTTAGCCTTAATTCTTCTTCTTACATAATAAATACTAAAGCCTATTATCAATAGATAAAGTAAATATGCTATAGGATGCCTGTAAAAAGGAGGTGATATGGTAAATGAAACTACATCAGGATCAGAAACCTGCCCAAAGCTGTCCATTACCTTTACCTGCATATCATAATCACCTTCTCTAAGATTAGTATATTCCTTAACGGGCACAGTAGTCCATGCACTCCATTTATCATCAAATCCATCAAGCTTGTACGAAAACTTTACGTTTTCGGGGCTATCATAAACCGGAGAGGAAAAGGTAAACTTTACATTGTTAGACTTAAAGGGCAATGATATGTTTTTAATTGCATCGGTATTGCCGGTTACAAGAGTATCTCCTGAGAAAGTAAAATTACGTATAAATACTTTAGGCTTGCTTTCAAATACATTTTGAAGCTGCGGATTGTAGTGCACAAGACCTTCGGTTACGCCTATAAAAATGTTGCTATTATCTATCGTATTAACCGACTCGAAGAAATAAACCATATTACCCGTAAGTGACGAAAAAGGCGACTGAACATTTTTATAGCTGCCATCGGGCATTTTCATAAGCATACCCATCGACGATTCTCCAAAAAAGTAACCAATATTACCTTTATTATCTTCAAAGCAATACCTTATCATAGGTAGTTTTTTAAAGAGGGCGCTCATTTGTTTGTCTTCCACAAAATGATCTTTAGCCTGCTGATAGGTAAAAAATCTGTTATCTGTCTGAAAATAAATAGCACTGTTAATTTGTTGTACACTGCTAATACCTTTTAATTTTCCGTTAGGAGAATCATAGGTGCTAATTGTTGTAAAACGCTTAAGGTCGCTACTAAGTTTTAGCTTGTATACCACATTTTTGCGTAACCATACATTACTGCCGTCTGTAGTAAATTTACTGTCCGATATATTAAAACCTTCTACCTGATTTCTAAATTGCCAACCCGCATCCGTTTTTTCTATTATAGCAAAACCATGATAGTTAGATGCAATTAAAAAACCCGGACGCCCAGGTATGGGCTTAAGGTTAAGGTAGCCACGCTTGTCGTCTAGAAAGCGTCCGGCTTTATCTCCATTAATTAAAAAAAGCCCACGGTTATGAGAGCAAAACAGTTGTCCATCAAACTCCTGTATACTCCAGGCCTGACCAGTAGTGCCTTCAAGAAATTTAAAAGACTCTTCTTTAAATGTCTTTTTCCAGTCGTGAGTAAATACTCCCTGGTTAGTGGCAACAAACAAATTACCGTTATATACCGCCGATGCATATACAGCACCAAGTCCATAGCTGGCACCAAGGTAAGTAAAAGGCGAGTTCTCATTAACAAAGCAAATACCGTTATCAAGCCCAAGCCAAAGGTTATTGTTATTATCAACAAAAGAAGAAAGTGCAGTGTTATTTTGTAGTCCCTTCCGGTTATTTATATGCTGAATGATGCGCCCGTTAAAATCGCAAATAACAATGCCATCAAGCACAGAGTTAAGCACAATAAATTTGTCGGCTAAAATACGCCCTCCCAAAGAGTTGTTTTTCTTTATAAAATCATTTGCTTCGCACACCCAGGGCACTACGGTTTGCCCATCTGCTACATAAAGTCCTTTATCCTGGGTAACAACAAGTAGCTTACTACCCTGAAAAGGCAAAACACCCCATACCTCTGTAGTATTAAAAACTTCAGTTCCTTTAATCGCCAGTAATTTACCATTACTGTACTCCATCAAACCGG
>JAZKDS010000298.1:0-2398 GCA_040387455.1 Bacteroidota bacterium | reverse complement strand
TAAAGCTTGTTATTTACTACAAATGAAAACTGAAACCTGTTAGGTGCCTCAAGTATACTAACCTTACCATCCTTATATATATAGGTACGATAAAAAGTTTGAAAAAATACTGCTCCGTTTACTATATGAACCTTCCATACAAAATCAATAATATTCTTAGAATTTTGGCCAACCAAATTTGTAAGCGAATTATAAACGAGCTTTCCGTTTTTATCTGTTGCAAAATATCCAAATTCGTTATACCCTCCCACGTATATCTTTCCAGAAGCATCAACCTTTAATGCCCTTACAGTTTTGTTAGGTATACTACTTATACTCCAGGATGTACCGTTATACTGAATAAGCCCGGATGTATTTGCAAAATATATATTGCCATTTTTATCCTGACCTATATCCCAGTTTTGAGATCCGCCATTATAGTCACTCTTTTTATAATTAATGATTTCAGGGAGGCCAATATTCTTAACCTGCCCAATACAAAAATGAGGTGCAAAAAGTAAAATAATTAAGAATAAAAAACGTAACAGAAACTTATATGGATGCATAATTATAGTTCAAATTAAAAAGATAGATAATATCACTAAAACGACGTGATTTATTCATACAATACAACGATGTAGATAGGAATTTCTTGGCTTAAAGACATGTCAAAATAAGATTATATTATGAATTTTAACATTACAAAATAAACTAAAACATTAATAAATACGTAAAAAGATAAAATGTTAATCATTTGATATATAATCAGCTACAACGTTATAATTAAATAATAGCTATTTGTAGGGGTAAATATATTAAATTAACATTACAATAACAATAAATATTTTAAATAAGCAACTAAAAATCAGTAAATTAAAATATAATTGATGTGTTTAAATATAGTTTAAAATTTGTTATGATGGGTTTTTGTAGAGATTTTTGAATATCAAAACTAAAAAAAAAATACTAATATTGCTTATTATTAATAAATAATCAACCCAAATTTTAACGAGTATGAAATTATTAAAATTACGATTTTTTTATTTTGTCTGCCTGTTATCAACCCTTACTGCCTGGGCACAGGACATTAATGTGTCAGGTACGGTAACAGACGAAAACGGTCTACCCGTTCCGGGAGCATCTGTCTATGTAAAAGATGCAACTACAGGAACGATGACAGACATTGACGGTAAATATCAAATAAGTACCCCCTCTGCAGGTACGTTGGTATTTACATACGTTGGCTATGCCGACCAGCAGTTGGCGGTTAATGGCCAAACAGTAATTAATGTACAAATAGCACCCACAACAGAAGCTATTGAAGAGGTAGTTGTGGTAGGTTACGGTACACAAAAGAAAAGTGTTACTACAGGTGCAATTTCGAGTGTTCGGGCAGAACAGCTTGAAAACATGCCTATTACACGTGTTGAGCAATCGCTACAAGGCCGTGTATCTGGTGTAACAATTTTTCAAAATGCAGGCCAGCCCGGTTCAGGCTCTACTGTTCGTGTTAGGGGTATAACCTCTTTTAACGGCGCTGCAAACAATCCTCTATATGTTGTAGATGGTATTATAGTGGACAATGCGGGTATTGGCGTTATCAACCAGGCCGATATTGAGTCTATTGAAGTACTTAAAGATGCTGCATCTGCTGCAATATATGGTACAAGGGCCGCAAGTGGTGTTATATTAGTAACCACTAAAAAAGGTAAAGCCGGTAAATTTAGCGTTAGTTATAACGGATTTGCAGGTTCATCTAAAGCTGCTCGCAAGATTGACCTTCTTAATGCTCAGCAATATGCCACGTTAAGAAACGAGCAATATGCTAACGGTTACAGCACCGGAACTTTTGCACTTCCTTACCCAAATGCTGCTGCTTTAGGTACAGGTACAAACTGGCAAAATGAAATATTTAATGACAATGCACAACGCTCTCAACATGAGTTTAGCATAAGCGGTGGTACAGAAAAATCAAGGTTTTATATGTCTTTTGGCTATGTGGATCAAGAAGGTATTGTAACCAGCGAAATATCAAAATACCTACGTAAAAACATCAGGTTAAACTCTGATCACCAAGTTACAAAATGGTTAAAAATAGGTCAGACTTTAGGTTATTCAAGAGAAAAAACGGTAGGCCTTGGTAATACAAACGGAGAATATGGCGGACCGCTTGCCTCTGCAATAAACTTAGACCCAACTACTCCTGCAATCGTAACAGACCTTTCTTCTGTTCCAAACCCAGGCGATTATGCTCAGCAATTTGCAGTAAAAGATGCTAATGGCAACTACTACGGTATTTCAAACGCTGTTCAGCAGGAAATGACCAACCCACTTGCTTACATACAAACACGCCTTGGTAACTATGACTGGGCCGATAACTTTGTAGGTAATGCATTTATTGAAATTATGCCTATAGAAG
>JAZKDS010000297.1:0-4613 GCA_040387455.1 Bacteroidota bacterium | reverse complement strand
CATTTGCTTATCAGAATCTTTATTAACATACATGCTCCTGAACTTGTAGCACCAAAATTCTTTCCTGTCTCGCCCAAGCCTTTTTTGCTTAAATAATACAGGCCCTTTTGAGTTAATTTTTATAATAATAGCTATAACCACAAAAAGCCACGAACAAATCAGTGTTAGTACTAAGATACTAAATATTATATCAAAAGTACGCTTAATAAATTTATTATATGTTTCTTCTAACGGCTCTTTCCTTAACGATACCGTGGGTATATTGCCAAACTGCTTAAACTCATACCTATTATAAAACTGAAAGTGAAAATCAGGAATAATCCTTACCCTCATACCCGCCTTATCAACTATATAGGTAATTTCTTCAATCTCGCCTATGGTAACACCCGGCATGGCTATTATCACCTCATTTACAGAGTTTTGTTTTAAAAAGCCATTCAATTCGCCTAAAGACCCTAAATAAGAACCTAACGGAGCATTTGGTTCTTCATCGTCAAAATAGCCTACAATGTTGTATCCCAGGTGGGGGTTGTTATTTACTACTTCCTGAAATTGTTGTGCAGATGTGCCATGCCCCAAAATAATTACATGCCTTAAATTATAGCCATGCTTGCGCAGGTAAAGTACAAACCGGTTAATTACATACTTTTCTGTACTAAAACAGGCTATAAGTGCTCCCGGATAAATAAACACGAAGCTTCTTGGCAAAAAAGTATGCGAAAAATATGATACTATAACTATAGTAATATCAAGGATAATTACCCCTTTAAGGGTTTTGTAAATCTCTAAAGAAAATCCTGGCTTAATCCTGTTTTCATTATAAAGCTTATTAGATGTTCCGCTAAAAAACCATGCTAACAGTAAGATGATTAGCAAAAAGAATTTAGCTTTAAAATCGTCAAGAAATGTATCTGGTTGCACCAGGTATATACAAAGTATATATGTAAAAGCCACAACAGATAAATCTGCAATAAGACGTAAGGCCGAAATTTTATTGAGGTAATGTTGCATCATTAAAACTTTAATTTATAATATTAGCACTAAATGCATTATCTACATGCACAATTAGCACACTTTATTTATACTGCTGTATTCTTGTTCCTGAGTTTTGCAAAATATGCTTTGCCAAACAAAACAATAAATGTAGTATTTGTTACCATATACCTTTTCATTAATCGCTTAGGCTCCTGCCCTAATCTAAAAAGCCACTCTAAAGATAGTTTTTGCATTATTAAAGGAGCTCTTTTTTGTAAACCAATCATAACCGGCAAAGCTCCTCCTACACCCACCATAGCAGCATTTATTTTACCCCTCATAGAGGCCATCCATCTTTCCTGCTTGGGGCATCCTAATGCCACAAAAACTAATTGGGCACCACTATTATTAATTAAACCTACCACATTAAGCAACGGAAATGCTTTTTTACAATACTCATTAGTAAGGTCAAGCATTTTTTGTGTGCCTCCATAAAAGTAAACCTTTACATTGTTAGCCTCAGCTTCTTTTAATAAATCAGGCAGCATGTTCATACCCGCAACCCTATCCTGAACAATACCGTGCAGGCTCTTAAAAACCTTAACTAAAGGCATCCCATCCGGAGTTACCATATCTGCACCGTTTACTATATCCTGAAACACTTTATCATTATGCGCTTCTACAAGCATGTGCACATTAGCCACACACACATATGAAGATTGTCTTTTAATCGAAAGTAATATTATCTCATCTATAAATTGCTTATATGTGCCATAGTTTACACTAAGACTTAATATTTGTTTACGATTATTCCGCATTATATTTCCTTTTACTTAATTTATTAAATATATCTAAATTTTCATTTTGTTTTTCAAAATGATTCTTACCCCAGTTTATTTTTGTAGAGTCAGCCTGGTTAAAGCGTATATCCTTATTTTTAACCCCTTTAACAGCATTATTTTCTACTGTAAAGTCAGCTGAACCTTCATCAAAAAAAAACCCATTATTATAAGCCCCCACAGCATCGGTCTTTCTGCCTATATTATAAATATAATTTCCTGAATAAACAGAACCTTTTTGTTTGCCCAGGGTATAAATACCGCCGCCATCTGCGAGTTGCTGCATAACATCATGAATAACATTGTCTGTAACATTATTATATGCCGTTACAGTTTCTCCGTCGCCAAATGTAAAGCCACAACTAATACCCGTATAAGGCATATTAAATATTTCGTTTTGGCTTATTGTTATATGATGAGCCTCTAATAATGCAATGCCAATGCCCGAAGGATGCAAGAGCCCACAATTAAAAATTTTATTGCCGGTTATAGTACTGTAAGAAGGATATACATCAGAGCCTTCACTTTGCTGCTTATCTCTAAACCCAATCAATATTCCTCCACTCCCACAATCATAAACAGAGCATCCGCTTACTGTATTATTTTTTGAGTACTTACCCATTTTTACAGCATATGTATCTAATCCTGTAAAATTACAATTTACTATTTTGCATTTTTCTGCCTCTTCAAGCAATATTGCTTCTCCGCTTTCAAAAGCCCCTTGCGAAGCCATGAATCCACAATTAAAATCAAGCCATGGATGTTTCTTCATATTTTGAGCCACCACATTTTGTGGTGTATCACTAACATTCCAACCAGAATTTGTATACCTGAATGATAAATTTTTAAACGTAAGATTTACAACAGGCCTACTATTACCTTTAACCAAAATCAATCTTTCTAATACTCCGGATGCAAAACCAGTTGAAGGAGGTGTATTATCGGCTTCTGTATAATAATACAAATAGCCCGTCTTATTATCAAAACACCAATTTCCTGACGAATTTAAAAAATCTTTCAGGTTCTCAATCCTGTACCTTGTCCGGGCATTAAAAAAACCTACCGGATACCGTGCCGGATTTTTTAGCACAACCGTTTTAGACTGTTTAGAAACACTATGTATTTTATGCCATGATGCTTCCCAACTACCATATAGTATAACCTCTGCCGAACTGCCTACCCACTTTTCATCTATATCTTTACCCGAAAATTTAAAACCACAAAAGGCATCAATAGAGTCTTCTTTAAGGCGGCGGATGTTTGTAAAATCATATGCCCCATAAGTAAAACTCTTCGAGTATTTTGGATATCCGGAAACAGTAAAAAGCGTTTCAGATGTAGCCCTGGTTAACCTTTTACCATTTAAGTAAAGCGTTCTTACCACATCAGGGCTCTTATTGTTTTTAAACCGGGCTTTAGATTTCCATATATGCCCGGATTCTTTTTCCCAGTCAAGAGTAAACTCATTGCCACCGCTAATAACAACTTCTTCGCCCGGGTATGCTAAATAAGTAATTGACTGAGAAGCATCGCCACCATCTTCAGGCAAAAACAGCAAGGTGCTCTTTAACTCATAAACACCCTTCCTGATTATTACCTCAATATCAGCAGTTCTACTTTCACTCTTTACTTTTTTTACCGTATTTTTAGCTTTTTCAATTGTGGCAAAGGGTTTTAAAATACTACCATCATTAGTATCATTCCCGGTTGTGGAAACATACAGCCTGATTGTGTTACCCGTTTTTACACCACTTGAACAGCCTAACAATAAAATAAAAAAGAAATAGCAATATTTCCTTTTAATATTCATTGCCTTATTTATTTTTCCAATAATCAAAAAATTGCTTTCCGTCCGTCTTTAACCACTTAATGCTCTCTGCAACATTCTTTTTGATATCAGATTCAGCCACACCAAAAAGCTCAATTGTTATATTTGTAGGTGCAGGATAATCTTCAATCATATTATGAAAACGCTTTGAATATAGGGGAAATGGAATCTTAAACTTCCTTAAAACATCTCCTCCTAAAGCCACCGTTTGAAATATAAACTTAGGTATTCTTTTAACAGGTTTGCCCGTAAGCTGAACGGACCACTCGTTAAGCCACTCATAAGAGTCTATTGCAACATCACCTATATAAAACATTCTTTTATGAACAATGCTTTCATCGGCTACCATTATACCATAAATTTGGTGTACAATATTTTTTACGTAGCCATAAGTACGTATTACATCGTGCTTTACAGGATGATAGTATATGCCTTTATCTATTACTTTCCATAGTTCATTTGGATAACGCATGTGCCATGGCCCCCAAATGTTGGTTGGCCTTACAATTGCCCAAATACCTTGTAAATCGGCTTTCCTTGTAAATTCTTCGGTTAAAACTTTACTTTGCCCGTATATGGTATGAGGTTTAAAATCAATATCAGATGAAGGAAAAACCTTATCATCAGATTTATATACATATTGGGTAGATGTAATTATACTTCTTTTAACGCCGGGCGTTTTTTTAATAGCATCTAAAACATTTTGTGTACCCGTAATATTTTCGTCATAGTCAGACAACAAATCACTCAATGTATCTGTACGTGCCGCAAGATGAATAACAATATCCGGGCTCGAAGCAGTCATGGCTTCTTCTACCTGAGCAGCATTCATTATGTTGCCTTCTTTCCAAAAAGAAAGGTGTTCTTTCCTGATAGGCGCCTGCTTGTCAAAGTTAATTATTGAGTACCCTTTTTCTAAAAGAAGATCAACAAGGTTAGTCCCGATAAAACCAGACCCTCCCGTAATAAAT
>JAZKDS010000296.1:0-4425 GCA_040387455.1 Bacteroidota bacterium | reverse complement strand
ACTTTGATCATTATACAGATAAATGGAATGTAGCTAAAAAGAAACTGGTATTAGTGGGTGTTAACCATCCTAATACTATTGATGAGGCTATTATACAGCAACTGGCTAACGACCCAAGTGTTGTGGTAATGACCGAGACTACCAGCAATCTACACCATGAAAGTTTTTTAAATAGTATAGATACTATAATTACCCCTTTTAAACCGGAAGATTTTGAAGCGTGGAAGCCAGAAATACTACTTACTTTTGGTGGTATGGTGGTTTCTAAAAGGGTTAAGGCCTGGTTGCGTAACTATAAACCAGTAGAACACTGGCATGTAGACACTTTAAGGGCTTATGATACTTTTGGTGCATTAACCCGCCATTTTGAAGCTGAACCTAATGATTTCCTGAAGCGCTTTTTACCCGAAACACAGCCGTTAGAAAGTAGTTACAATCAAATGGCACAGGAGCTTAATGCTTTCCGTAAGATAAAGCATGATGAATACTTAGCAAAAATTCCGTTTAGCGATTTTAAAGCCTTTGAAGTTATATTACCTGCCTTAACAGATGGCAGCCAGTTACAAATCAGTAACAGTTCTGCCATACGCTATGCACAACTGTTTGATATAAAACCAACTGTAGAAGTATTTTGTAACCGTGGTACAAGTGGTATAGATGGCAGTACCAGTACGGCCATAGGCGCTGCTGTGGGTAGCAATAAACCTAATGTGCTAATTACCGGAGATGTTAGCTTTTTATATGATAGTAATGCGCTGTGGAATAACTATATACCAAATAATTTCAAGATTATACTAATCAACAATGCAGGTGGCGGTATTTTCAGGATATTGCCCGGTCATGCCGAAACGCCAGTATTTAATACCTTTTTTGAGACTACGCACAAGCTAACGGCTGAACACCTGGCAAAAATGTATGGTTTTGGTTACCATACGGCACATAACGAGCAAGAGCTTAAAGAGCAGCTTACTGCTTTTATGGTTGATGGAGAACAACCGCAGTTATTAGAAGTATTTACACCAATGATGGAAAACGATAAGGTTTTGTTGAAGTATTTTAAAGAATTGGTTTAGGGTTTTTTATCCTCTTCTTTTAATGCGGTTGCATTTAACTCGTTAAGTGACTGTTCTATATTATTTCCTATCTTTTCAATACGCTGGTCATAAGCTTCGGTATTTTCATTCACTTTTTTATGAAGTAGTTTAAAATATTCTAGCTTGTACCCGCTATATTCTTTTATAAGTTTACGTTGTTTATCAACCGTTTCGGGCACATTGAGTGCTTGTAGTGAGTCTGCAATTTTTACGTTTTCTGCCCATACCGGTATAATATTAGTTTCCAGTATTATCTTAACTTCGGCTTCGGTGGTATTTTCATCCACCTTGTAAAGTTCTACCGCTTTGTGCTCGTTTTGGCTGAATGTGTTTATAAGCGAGTCATATTTAGCCAGGTCATTATATGAAAAATTATAAGCCCCAAATGCAAGCGCTGCACAAAGTGTAGCAGAAATAGCAATGCCTCCCCAATACAATCTTGTTGACTTTTTATTTTTAAGCCCCGGCACCATAATAAGCCCAATAACAAAACCACTTACAAGGCCACCTATGTGTGCTGAATTATCAATACCCGTTTGAGAAAAGCCTATAACAAGGTTAAGCACTACAAAAAAACCAATATTTGCAAACAGTTCTTTTTGTAATGATTTATGTACTATATTACCCGCCATCATGGCCAGGAAAACCCCGTACATACCAAATATAGCGCCAGATGCCCCTGCGCTCACTACAAAATCGTTATGCCAAAGGCTTACTGCGCTGGCAATAATACCACTAAATAAATAGGCCGATAGATAGCGTGATTTACCCATAAGCGGCTCTAATAACATACCAATATAAGCAAGGGCATACATGTTTAAAAGCAGGTGAAGTATACCAAAATGTAAAAAGCAACTTGTAAACAGGCGCCATATTTGCCCATCTAACGTCAGAGGCTTATAGTTTGCACCCCATGCCAGCATACTTTGCGCATCGGGTTCAAAAAAATTAATTCCGGTACATATCATTATGATGTAAACCAATATATTAATATCAATAATCAGTGGCGTGATAAAGAAATTTTTTACAGGTATAAAAAAGGCGGCAATGGTATATGCGAGTTTCTTTTTACCCGGATTATTGCTTGCAATATCCTCATCCTGAAAAGATTGCGAAATTAAATCATAATCAGCATGCACTGTTTCAGTATTAATTGATGCCATGGCGCTTAAAAAAGCTTCTTTAAGCCTTTCTACAATAGCCTGGCCATCTGCATGTTCAGTAGTTACAGAAATATTGCCGCCATCCCACACAATTTTTATCCAGTTATTAGTATCTGTCTGGGCAACAAACCCTTCTTTCCCGGTATATAAAATTTCCCATTGCAGGGCAACAATTGCCTTAAATGCGGCGATTATAAAAATTTCTTGGTTTATGTTGTTATCCTGCGGTGTATTGTTATGTTCGTTTAAAACCATTTTTGTTAATTAGAAATGTAAATATAGCCAATACGCATTATACTGCAAGCCAATTAAGCAAGTTAGCCTGTATCTTTGTACCTTTGCCGCTTCAACAATTTTGAAATGATTGAGATAGGAAAATACAATGCGCTTAAAATAGTGCGCGACACCAGTGTGGGCATTTATTTAAGCGATGGCACCGAAGATATACTTTTGCCAAATAAATATGTACCGCGCGAGTTTGAGCTTGATGATGAACTAACTGTGTTTGTGTACCTTGACCAGGAAGAGCGCAAGGTAGCTACTACGCTTGAGCCGCTTATTTACCTGAATGAATTTGCGTTACTGCGTGTAAGCTATACCAATAAATTTGGGGCTTTTATGAACTGGGGGCTTGAAAAAGACCTTTTTGTACCGTTTAAGGAACAGGCCAGGCCTATGGAAAAAAGTAAGCGCTACCTTATATACATGTACCTTGATGAAAAAACAGGCAGACTTGTTGGTAGTAGCAAGCTAAGCCAGTTTTTAAAGAACGACGAGCTAACTGTTGAGGAAGGAGAGGAGGTTGACCTGATGGTTTCTCATATTACTGATTTAGGCATTAACGTAATTATCAATGGACAGCACAAGGGCCTTATGTATACTAATGAGGTATATGATGACCTACGCACCGGCGACAGGCTTAAGGGCTATGTAAAAGCCATTCGTACAGATAACAAAATTGACGTAAGCCTTCAAAAAGGCGGTGTGGAAAGTATAGAGCCCAATGCCGAAAAAATACTCGATGAGCTGCGTGCCAGCCGTGGTTATCTTAGACTGACGGATGACAGCCACCCTGAAGATATTAAAACGGTGCTTAAAATGAGCAAAAAAGCGTTTAAAAAAGCAATTGGCACACTATACAAACAACGCCAGATTGAGATAAAAGAAGACGGTATCTACCTTGTAAAATAGTAAATAGGCATACATTTTATAAATAAGCAAAAGTTACCGATATTTGCTTTTTAAACAGATCAAAAAAATGATGAATAAAAATACAGTCCTGGGCTGGGCTACTTTACTTATGGTTATTATGGGTGGTATACTTATAGGTATGGGCGCCTTTAAATATGAAGAGGTAGCAGGATGGGGCTTTGGTACTGTAGGTATAGGATTTTTAGCCATTGCCTGGGTATTTAATGCCTTAAAAGGCAGAGTGTAGCCATTAAATTAGATAATATTAAGACTTTATAACTTTACAACTTTTAACTGAAATGTCAGACGATAAGAAAGTAATATTTTCAATGTCCCGTGTAAGCAAGACTTACCAGGGGGCACAAAAACCGGTTTTGAAAGATATATACCTTAGCTTTTTTTACGGAGCTAAAATAGGTATCCTGGGTCTTAACGGTTCGGGTAAATCATCATTATTAAAAATTATTGCCGGGGTAGACAAGAGTTACCAGGGCGATGTGGTATTTGCACCAGGCTATACCGTGGGCTACCTGGAGCAGGAGCCTCAGCTTGACGAAAACAAAACCGTGATTGAAGTAGTGCGGGAAGGCGTTGCCGAAACAGTAGCTCTTCTTGACGAATTTAACAAGATAAACGACAGCTTTGGCGATCCTGAGGTATATGAAAATCCTGATAAGATGGATAAGCTTATGGAGCGCCAGGCATTACTACAGGATAAAATTGATGCCAGTGGTGCATGGGAACTTGACACCAAGCTTGAGATAGCTATGGATGCGCTTAGGACTCCGGAGCCAGACACCCCTATAAAAGTGCTTTCGGGTGGTGAGAAAAGACGTGTGGCGCTATGCCGTTTATTGCTTCAGCAGCCTGATGTACTTTTACTTGATGAGCCTACCAACCACCTTGATGCTGAAAGCGTACTGTGGTTAGAGCAACACCTTCAACATTATGCAGGTACGGTAATAGCCGTAACGCAC
>JAZKDS010000295.1:0-8104 GCA_040387455.1 Bacteroidota bacterium | reverse complement strand
TTAAAAAGAGGTACCTTTTTTTGAGTTGGCTATCCTTAACTTCGTCCGCTTTTTCGCCGGCAATTTTTATCAGTACAGCAGCAGGCTTTAAGGTTTTGTTATCATTCTTTTCCCACGGATCGTTATCTTCCCAGGTATATTTTTCGCATTGCTTGGCAAATAACAAATAGTCAATGGCATCTTTGTCTTTTTTGGCGTATAAATGCTTTATCATAGCATTTTTAGACTTGTGGCTTATATCTTTAGCAGGAAGCTTATAAACCGCCTCTACAATAGCATTAGAAGCTACTTTGCCATTACAATACTGCTGCCACAGGGCTACGTTAGGCTCATAATAATTAGCTCCCGCATAATAGCCATAATTATATTCGCCATCTGCCTCATCTGTATAACTTTCGTAATCGTACCAGTCTGATGTATAGTTAAAATAGCTGTAGCCCTGGTCATAGTTAAAGTACATAGGCTTCAGGTAGCAAAAACGCACTTCTTCGCCCCACGGATAGAAGCCGCAGGCATTGAGCTCAAATAAAAAGCTATTGCTTAAAAGAAGAATAAAAACCGCTAAGCGTTTCATGGCTAAAATTTTTAAGTTGTTTATCGTCTAAATGAAATAAAGAAACCGTTATGGTATCGTCCTGTACAGCATTTTCTTTGATGATGGTAATGGCGTCCTGAATTTTTTTAGCTGTCATTTCTTCATACTTTACCAAATCGCCAATACGCAAATAGTGGTCGTTTATGATAGTATCTTTGGTTACTTCAAACCACATAGGCTTTACCGGTTTCAGTATTTTTTTTATGTCTGATCCTTCAGGATATACCAGACCCTTAAAACGTTTGTTCTGATAAATCTGCAACCATGAAAATGTGGGCAGGGCAACGTCCAGATGTAAGGGATAATCTCTTCTTTTATTTAAATAAGATGATAGTTCTTTAGTGTCTAGTATGGAATTGATGTTTTCATTTTCTAACGGATTTACAAGGTTGTAACACATCAGCATTACTTTATCTACCGGTGGAACGCCCATTTTATCAGGATATTTATAAGGGTACAGCCTTAGTGTGCAGCTTAATTGTGTGCCACTTAGTTTTTTTAATTTCTTTAGGAAATAAAAATAGTTATCCCTGCTTTTAGGCGTCCAGTCGCAATCCATCTGTATTTCTTTCTGCCTGGTGAGCGATACATTTTCCCTGTAATATTTAGTAACTAAGTAATTAATGTTAGAAGCCAGCGTATCAAGTTCCTGACTTGAGCTTTGTATAAAAACATCATTTGTAAGGTAAACAGTGGGTATAACCTGGATAGAGTCATTCTTAAAGCCGCTATAGCCAAATATTTGCGTTTTGGCAAAAGGTATATTACCCATCATCTCATCGTGCTTTACCTCAAAAAACTTGATATACATTTTTTGGGTATGCAGCTTTCTAACTAACGAATCTTCACTCCCCGAAAAATTATATTCATTGCTTTTCCAATAGTAAAAAGCCGTTTCTACATGGTCTGGTGTATGAGAGCAGGAACATATAACAGCTATTTGGAGCAATAGCATGAGGAGTTTTTTCATTTGGCGGATGTGGTTTTAGGCTGTAACGTAATTTTTGACTAAAATTATATGAATAAGTGTCTATATTTCATAAAAAAACCTGCTTATTTTTAAGCAGGTTTTTAATTTTTTGTACAGTATGTAAAACAGGTTTATTTCTGCGGGATTTTTTTTAGTATTTCCAGTACAAATTTCCAGTATTTTTGCACCGATGAAATGCTTGCTCGTTCATCAGGGCTATGGGCACCTTTAATTGTAGGGCCAAAAGATATCATATCCATATCAGGATAATTAGTGCCTAAGATGCCACATTCAAGCCCGGCGTGGCAGGCAACTACGTGTGGTTCGGTACCGTTTTGCTTCTTATATATGTCTTTTAAAACTTCAAGTATCTGTGAGTTTACATTGGGTGTCCATCCCGGATAAGAGCCGCTAATGGTAACTTCGCAACCTATTAGTTCAAATGTGCTGCGCAGCGCATTGGCAAGGTCAAACTTGCTACTTTCTACCGAAGAGCGCGTAAGGCATCCTATGTGTATTTTACCGTCTTTTACTATTACTCTTGCAATGTTATTTGATGTTTCAACCAAATCATCCATGTCTGCACTCATACGGTATACACCATTGTGTGCGGCATATAGTGCGCGTATCAGGCCTTCCTGAACTCCAAGTTCCATCACTACAGCCGGTAAATCAGAGCTTTTTTCGATTAGTATAGTAAGGTTAGGCTCAGTAGTTTTAAATTCAGTCTTGATATCATTTATAACATCCTGCATATCAAACACAAAAGCCTCATCAAAAATACCCGAGATGATAATTTTTGCAGTACTTTCCCTCGGAATGGCATTTCTAAGGCTGCCTCCGTTAATTTCAACAACCTGTAAACCAAAATTTTCGAAGCCGTCAAATAACAGGCGGTTCATTATCTTGTTGGCATTGCCCAGGCCTTTGTTTATATCCATACCGCTATGGCCACCGTTAAGGCCTTTAACGGTTATGGTATAGGCTACAGAGTTATCAGGAGTTTCTTCTTCATGATAGTCTCTTTCGGCAGTAACATCTACACCACCGGCACAGCCAATATCAATTTCGTCATCTTCTTCAGTATCCAGGTTAAGTAAAATCTCACCTTGTAGTAAGCCTCCCTTTAATCCCATAGCACCCGTCATGCCTGTTTCTTCATCAATTGTAAATAAGGCTTCAATAGCCGGATGCTCAATATCATTGCTTTCTAATATTGCCATTATGGTTGCCACACCAAGGCCATTATCAGCGCCTAGCGTGGTGCCTTTTGCTTTAATCCAGTCGCCTTCAACATACATTTCTATACCCTGGGTATCAAAATCAAATACCGTATCGGCATTTTTTTGATGTACCATATCAAGATGGCTTTGCATCACTATGGTTTTCCTGTTTTCCATACCAGCCGTAGCCGGCTTTTTTATAATAACATTGCCTACTTCATCTTCAATAGTTTCGAGATTGAGGTTCTGCCCAAAATCCTTTATAAATGCTATTACCCGCTGCTCTTTTTTAGAGGGCCGTGGTACGGCATTAAGGTCGGCAAATTTAGTCCAGACGGCCTTTGGCTCAATATTTTTAATTTCGTTGTTCATTTTTGAGTTTGCTTATTAAGATGGGTAAAAATAAAAAAACCTATCCGTTTAGGATAGGTTTTTTTTATTTTTTAAAAGTAATTTAAAATTAAGCCTTTTTAGTTTTAGAGCTAAAATAATATGCTCCTATTAATATACCTGCTATGCCTAAAGCTAAAATATTACTGTTTATTGGAGCTTCTAGGCCTTCTAGTTGATTATCACCACTGTCATCACCAGGACTTTCGCTACCTGTATCTGCAAATGCTGTGAAATTAACTAAAAATAAAATCGCTAACAGATAGTTTTTTAAACTGTTGTTTTTCATAATAATGGGGGTTTAAATTGACATGACAAAGATATGTATAATATTTACATAACCAAAAAAAAAGTAAAAATAATTTTAATTAACATAAATTTAATCTTTTAGAAACTCTCCGTACTCATTAAAAAACTGCTCAAAGGCATCCATGTTAAGATTAAAAAACCTGAATATAACGGCCCAACTTGCCATATTATAGAGACTTATGCCTTGTAGCTCTACCCAAATACGGCTAATGATTTTGCCGTTTTCTAAGTAAAAATTTTCTTCAAAAATAGCTTCGGGTAAAAAATCTTTATGTAAAATATTTTTAAGAGATTCAAGCTTTTCATAATAAAAAACGCGTTTTTCATCATCCTTTGGCTCAATATCAAGCATTACCTGCGCTTTTTTATTATCTACATAAAACTTAAAGGTTACATCTTTAATTTTGGTGTCATATAAAAGCCATTTTCGTGGATAAGCCTCTGCAAAAGCTATCCAAAATTCTTTTTTAATCTGTTGTGCTTCCGCTTTACTAAACATAAGTGTAATATTTATCCATTTTAGTTATCTTTATATTATATAGATTACTAAAAATGCTTTTTACTGAATTCATACAATATCTGCCAAAGATACGAATACAACAGCTGCCAGCCTACACAGCCCATTTTAAAATGGCTCCGTTGGAACGTAAGGCAACACTTAATCCTGAAAACTACCTTAAAAACAATCCGCGTAAATCGGCGGTTATGATGCTGTTTTACCCCAAGCAAAACCAGGCATTTATAATATTAATTAAAAGAAATACCTATGAGGGTATACACTCGGCACAAATATCTTTTCCGGGAGGTAAGGCTGAGGATTATGATACTGACTTGGCTCATACTGCTTTAAGGGAGACCCATGAAGAAATAGGGGTTACCGGCCAGGAAATAGATATAGTAATGCCTTTTACTCAAATTTATATACCACCTAGTAATTTTGTAGTGGCGCCTTATTTAGGTGTATCATTAAATGAGCCTGACTTTAAGCCCAGCCCTGATGAAGTTGCTGAGCTGGTTGAACTTTCTCTCGAAGCGCTTTTAGATGATGCTACTGTTATAAACATATCCATGCAAACTTCATATGCACAGGATACCATGGTGCCTGCATTTAAAGTGGGTAACCATATTATATGGGGTGCTACCGCTATGATACTCAGTGAACTTAAAGAAACAATAAAAAGCGCACTTAAATAATAGGCTTTTTGTAAGTTTGTAACCTAAATTATAGTTTTCGTATGGGTTTATTTAAAACTAACCCTTTTGGACATATCCTCTTTTTAAAGAGGATGCTGATTCTATTCTTAGGATCAATGACCCACAGAAGGTACCGAGGCTTTAACCGGCTTGAAATTGATGGATCTGAGATAATCAGGGCTTTACCCGATACAAATGTGCTGTTTATATCCAACCATCAAACCTATTTTGCCGATGTAGTGGCTATGTTTCATGTGTTTAACGCCAGTCTTAAAGGCAGGGAAGACAACATTAACAATATAGGATACTTATGGAACCCAAAGCTTAATATGTACTACGTAGCAGCCAAAGAAACAATGCAGGAAGGGCTGTTGCCCAGGATATTAGCCTATGTAGGTGCCATAACGGTAGAGCGTACCTGGCGTGCAAAAGGCCAGGATGTACGGCGTGAGGTTAACCCTAATGACACAGAGAACATTAGGGTGGCCCTTAACGACGGTTGGGTCATCACGTTTCCGCAGGGCACTACAAAACCCTTTAAACCCATCCGAAAAGGTACAGCACATATTATAAAACAGCATAAACCTATAGTGGTACCCATTGTAATAGACGGGTTTAGGCGTTCTTTCGATAAAAAAGGGCTAAGGCTTAAAAAAAAGGGCATACTGCAATCGTTCATAATTAAGGAGCCCCTTAACATTGATTACGATAACGAGACCATAGAACAGATTGTCGAAAAAATTGAATATGCAATTGAGCAGCATCCAAGTTTTTTAAAGGTTATTCCTACAGAAATACTCGACGCACAGGAAGAGCTTAACAAGGAGCGCCAGTGGAAATATTAGCCCTGAAACGTCAATTTTAGGCTTAATATTTCACTTTCGGAGTTCAGAATCGCCTATTTTGAGTGCAAATCGATTTGTGAAAACTCCTATACGAAATTTTTTTTGATGTTTACTGAAACAATGCGTTCAGTAAACGCTTAAATTTATGGCGTAACTTTGCAAAAAGATTCTCAATCAAAAAATGGCATGGAACAATTTGATATAACACTTGGCGTTACCCGCAGTTTTGAAATAGCCAATATCGGGCGCATAACGTTTACTAAATGGTCGTCTAACAAGGCCGAAATTGCCTTGGCAGATAATTCAATCTATCAAATGGTGCCAAGAGGCATTTGGGGCGTGCAATATGATGTAGTAAAAGACGGCCAGCCCCTGTATCAATCTAAAATGAGCTTTTGGGGCAAGATTACCATAACGCCCATAAAAGAGGCCCACCATTTTTTTACCCTAAAGCACAAAGGTTATAAAGGCGGATACGTACTTCAAAATTATAAGGGCGAAGAAATAGCCCGGATCATTCAAAATTTTACATGGAAGTCTTTTAAAAGTACCTATACGCTCAGCACCCAGCCGGGCTTTACGCAAGCCGAACAGGGCAAACTGCTTGTATTGCTTTTGGGTTACCATTACCGCGCCATGCAAAGTGCCGCCATGTCAACCGGGGCAGTAGCCGGGCAATAAATAATTGGTATGAAAAATTTACTATTTATCTTTTTACTGGCAGGCTTTAAGCTATTAGCGCAAAACGTGGCTGCAGACAGCATTTATCTTTCTGCACCCAACACCAAGGCGCCTAAAGTTAAGACGGCAACAGTTAAAACAAAAGGCGAGGAGCTGGCATCGCATGGGTTTAGCGCCATTGCGGCGCATGTAAGCCTCATAAAAGATATCCCGAAGGGAGAACTTCAAACCCTTACGTTTTACTTTAACAGCGGGCTCATCAACCTCAATAAAAAGGAGTTTAACGTAGAGTATAAAGATACCACCCTGGCATTGGTAATTTATGAAGTGGGCCACGATGGCAAGCCCGGCAAAGCTATAACGGATGGGGCATTATACTTTACGGTTACAAAAGAGCATAGGGGAGCACTTGAGCTTGATCTTTCGACATTAAACCTGCCAACCCAACTGCAACTCTTCATTGGCATGGCAGCCACAGATGACCATACTACAGAGCAGGTGGTGCTAAAAGTCCGCGAAAACAAGAATGCCCGCAGTTTCTCTAAATCCAAAGGCAGCGATGTGTGGACGGAATATACCGACGGCTCTGATTTTAAGTTTGATATTAAGATGAAAGTGGAGGTTAAGGTGGGAGAGTAAAGGTTAGTAATTTAAATCTTACAATAAATTTCTATACCAGGCGTTGTTACACTAAACCAATTATCACCTATTATGAAGAGACATTTCCTTTTGAGCCTCACAGCCCTTATGGCTGCATCCTGCACCGACACGGATACCGAAAATTTAAACAACACACCACAGGCCAGCGACCACGCTTTAAAATCGGTAACTACCTATTGGCAGGCAAGTGCCAATGTACTGGAATTTAAGGATAACCAAATTATTAGGGAAACATTTTTAAACGGATCTGTACCCGATGGCTACATTGACTTTACTTATAATCAATTTGGACAACTTTTTGCACAGGTACATAAAGACAGGAACGGTGAGGTGGTTTTTGAACGCAGCCTGAGCTATGATACTCAGGGAAGGCTAATTGCAAAAAATGATGCTTACTATAATGGTGTCCAGATGGATACGATAACAGAGGATGTTGTTTTTTTATATGATGATGTAAATAATACCGTATTTGCAGATTATTCACCAACAGAAGGCTCCCCCGCCGACAGGACATTCCATTTTAACACTGCTGGCTTACTGTCTTACATAGATATTGAAGGAAGTGACCAAGTGCTGCAATACGATGGAAATAATATAATAAATATTAATGGGCTGCAGTTTAACTGTAATTACCAGTATGATAGCCAGGCAGAAGTAAAAGGAGAATATCTTAATAGGTATCGCAATTCGTTTTCAACATATCAGAATTTTATCTTGTATGGCATTTCCAGCCCTTATAGCTATTCTGATAAATATCTTGTTAATGTGGATGACACAGGTGTAGTAGGGGATTTTAATTTTACTTATCAGTTTAATCAAAATGGTTACCCTGTAGAAGTACATCAGGTTCCGGTAAACGGTGTAACTGAAGCTGAAGTTAAAATAGTCATAGAATATTATTAAATTCCTTCGACAAAAAACTGAACCGGCATTAACATAAATGGTAAATGCCGGTTTTTTTTATTTACATCACATTACAACTCCTAAAAGCGTAATATAAAATTACAAATACTATAATGGTGCCTATACAGCCACCGCCTAATTTTTTAGCTCCCCAGCCCGCAAAAAGGGCACTGAATAATCTGTTCATGGTGTTTGGTTTTTAGTGTAGTATAAAGTTATGTACAAATTATATGGCAATAATTATCCTTTAACGTAACTATAAGAGGGTTTAACTAAAATATAAGAAAAATCCAACTTTTTCAGTATATTGCACGGGCAGTCACTATATCTATGG
>JAZKDS010000294.1:2419-2739 GCA_040387455.1 Bacteroidota bacterium | reverse complement strand
AGAAACCGATGGCGCACAAAGCTCATCATACACCTTATGCTCTGGCCTTAAGAATTTACGCGATATAAACTTCCAATTCAGCATATCCTTACTATGCCAGTATCCCCACTGATTTGTAGAGAACAGGTAATATTCTCCTTTAAAAAAAGTTATTACAGGATCGGCTGTAGCACGATGCTTGCCCTGGGTTACAAAATTAGGTATTGGGCAATAACCATAGTCAATGTTTATTGGGTTGCAATAGGTTTTTTGCTGGCAATAAGAACTGGCAGTAATTACAAAAACCAAAAGAAGTGATGCAACCGTGCGGTACATTTTTG
>JAZKDS010000294.1:0-2409 GCA_040387455.1 Bacteroidota bacterium | reverse complement strand
GTAAAATGAAGCTAATACCACTCTGAGTTTTTAGAGCTCAAAAAAATTTCAGGTTACTAAAAAGGCTGCCTTTATCAAGCAGCCTCTTCCCAAAGATCAACAAAATTAAACTTACTTAACTAACACAAATGCATCAGACAGTTCTGTAGCAGAACTTCCGCCAACAAAAACCCCGAAGTCACCGGGCTCAGCCACAAACTGCATATTAATGTCATAAAATCGTAAATCATCTGCCGAAAGCTCAAACTCAACTGTTTGTTTTTCGCCTTTTTTCAGCAGTATTTTTTTAAAGCCTTTCAGCTCGCGTACCGGGCGCGTAACCGAGCCTACTTTATCCTGAACATATAGTTGTACTACTTCTTCACCATCATAATTACCGGTATTGGTAACATCAACCATTACTTTAATAGTAACATTAGCAGCCATGCTTTTAGACGAAAGCTTAAGGTTAGAATAGGCAAAAGAAGTATAGCTAAGGCCATAACCAAACGGATATAGCGGACTGTTATCTGAATCTATGTAGCGCGATTTATATTTTTGTTCGGGGTCTTTTGCACCCAAGTATGGTCTGCCTGTATTTTTATGGTTGTAATAAATAGGTACCTGCCCCAGCGTGCGCGGAAATGTCATGGTTAGCTTACCGCCCGGATTGTTAAGTCCATAAAGTGTTTGTGCAATGGCATCGCCACCCATAGTACCCGGAAACCATGCCTCAAGTATGGCATCCATATTTTCATTTTCCCAGCTAAGAGTTAACGGGCGGCCATTCATAAGTACGAGCACTACCGGCTTGCCCAGTTTTTTAAGCTCTGCTAAAAACTCTTTCTGAATGCCCGGCAGGTCTATAACTGTACGTGATGCAGCCTCGCCTGTCATGTTTTCAAATTCGCCCATTACAGCAACAACAACATCGGCCTGAGCAGCACTTTCAAGGGCAGCCTTCATCATATCCCTTTTGGCATCTATAATTTCTACGCCTTTGCTAAAACTGATTTTGCTCTTATCTGAAATCAGTTTTTTAACGCCTTCTTCAACACTTACGGCATAACCGTTACGGTCGCCGGTTGCAGCCCAAGAGCCTATAATATTCCACTCATCGCTAACCAACGGACCTACAAAGGCTATCTTTTGCTCTTTTTTAAGCGGTAACACATTATTGCTGTTCTTTAACAGTACCATGCTTTTATTAGCGGCTAAAAGGGCCGCATCAAGATATTCTTTCTTATTTATTTCCTGCTTTTCACGTTTTTCATCGTTATAACGATACGGGTCTTCAAACAGGCCAAGGTCATATTTAGCCTCCAATATTCTTTTGCAGGCATCATTAATCTGGGCTTCGGTTACTTTGCCCTGGCTCAGCAATTTTTTAAGACTTTTAAGATAAATGCCACCCACCATATCCATATCTACACCTGCTACCATGGAGAGCTCACCAGCATGCATTGAGTCTGTAGCAAAACCATGCGGTATAAGTTCATTAATTGCTGTATAGTCTGTAACAACAAAACCGTCAAAATTCCACTCGCCTTTCAGTATATCCCTAAGCAGGAATTTATTGCCTGTGGCCGGTACACCGGATATTTCGTTAAACGATGTCATAAACGTGCGCACGCCGGCATCTACCGTTGCCTTAAACGGCGGAAGGTAGGTTTCGCGCAGAACGCGTTCACTCATGTCTACAGTATTATAATCACGTCCGGCTTCAGCAGCACCATAGGCTGCAAAGTGCTTGGTACACGCCAGTATGGTATTTACAGCACCTAAATCAGTACCCTGAAAGCCTTTTACACGTGCCATAGCCAGTTTTGAGCCCAGGTAAGTATCTTCTCCTGCACCTTCGCTCACACGGCCCCAGCGCGGGTCGCGGGCTATGTCTACCATTGGGGCAAACGTCCAGTGCACACCGCTTGCTGCGGCTTCGGCAGCAGCTACCTTACTGGCAAGCTCTGCAATGACAGGGTCCCAGCTTGAAGATTCACCCAGTGTTATCGGAAAAATAGTCCTGTAGCCATGAATAACATCATAACCAAACAATAGTGGAATTTTAAGCCTTGAACTGGCCATATTTAATTCCTGCAACTGCCTGGTATATTTTACATTTGTGGCATTAAGTATAGAACCTACATTGCCTTTTTTAATTTCTTCAACAAAATTATCACCCCCTTTAGGTCCGGTAACGGTGCCATCGGCAGTAAACTGGACCAGCTGTGCTATTTTTTCATCAATAGTCATTTTAGCCATCAAATCGCTAACAAACTCATTGCGTGGCTTAATTTTTTGTGTGGTCTTTTTACCTTTCTGTGCATGCATAGTTGCACAACACACCAGTAATAGTATGATTGTTTTGGTAAACTTCATAGGGTATTTAATTTAATAGATGTTTTGGTAAAAAACCGCCTTTTACCAAAG
>JAZKDS010000293.1:3636-18859 GCA_040387455.1 Bacteroidota bacterium | reverse complement strand
ATTTATACCCATATTAATAATGGCAATTATATGCATAGTAACCTATTACCTAAGGCTGCAATATGAGCGCAACCGCTGGTCAGACAGCAGCTATTCTCCTTACGAATAATTTAATACCTTTAAAAATGAAAACCTTTTTAAGGCAAAATTACATATCGTTTTTAATAGGGGCCTGCTTTTTTGCGGTGTACCTGTTTTTTACGTTTTCGGGCAACAGGCTGTGTGGCTGTGCCCCCGCCGAAAAGTATAAGCCAACATCAGGCTCCGGTGCCCATAGGGGCTACTATGGCGGGGCAAACCGTTTTTATCATAAATAACAACACTAAAAAAACATCAATATCATGGAAATCTTAGAAATCTTCTTAAAGCCCATCCTGGCATCGGTAATATTTTCTATCGTGGGGCTTATCATACTTTTTGTGGCCTACTTTGTGGTAGAAAAAATTACGCCCGAAAACACGTGGAAAGAAATTGTGCACAACAAAAACATACCTCTTGCCATAATTTTTGGGGCATTTATTATTGGTATGTCCATCATTATCAGCGCGGCCATTCATGGTTAAAAAAAAGCTTTCGTTTGAAATACTGCTGCTGCTTGCTGTATTTACTATTGCCACCTGCGGGCTTATTTATGAGCTTGTGGCCGGCACGCTTGCCAGTTACCTGCTGGGCGACTCAGTAAAGCAGTTTTCATTTATTATAGGCGTATACCTTTTTAGCATGGGTGTAGGCTCTTACTTTTCTAAATTCATTATAAAAAACCTGCTCAATACTTTTGTAGAAATTGAGCTTTTGGTAGGCCTTGTGGGCGGACTGAGTTCGGTTGTACTGTTTGTATTGTTTGAAAGCGTTAGCTATTTTCAAACGGTGCTGTACCTGTTGGTATTTATTACCGGTTGCCTTGTAGGGCTTGAGATTCCACTGCTCATGAACATCCTTAAAGACAGGGTGGAATTTCGAGATTTAGTGTCAAACGTTTTTACATTTGACTATATCGGGGCACTGCTGGCCTCCATCCTCTTCCCGCTTGTATTAGTACCGCAGCTGGGCATTATGCGCACGTCGTTGTTTTTTGGTATGATCAATACCCTTATTGCCATTGTGGTATGTATAGCCCTTAAAAAAGAGCTGAGACGCCGCCAGATACTGCTGCTTAAAGGCATACTGTGCATGGTAATACTGGTTGTGGTATTTATATTTTCTGAACGTATACTGTCTTTTAGCGAAGGTAAGTTGTATGGCGAAAACATTGTGTACACCCATGCCACGCAATACCAGCGCATTGTGCTTACCCACAACAAAAACGATTATCGGCTGTACCTCAACAACAACCTGCAGTTTAGCTCGGCAGACGAATACCGCTACCACGAAGCGCTGGTACACCCGGCAATGGCCTCTGCTAAAAGCGTAAAAAATGTTTTGGTTATGGGCGGTGGTGACGGACTTGCCGTGCGCGAAATACTAAAATATCCTGAAGTTAAACACATAACTCTGGTTGACCTTGACGAGGGCATGACACGCCTTTTTAAAACCAACAGTGTACTGACGGGCTTCAATAAAAATTCGCTTAACAATAAAAATGTAACCGTTATAAACAGCGATGCCTATGTATGGGCCCGCGAATGCACACAGCAGTTTGACGTGGTTATTATCGATTTTCCTGACCCCAGCAACTATAGCCTGGGCAAACTGTATTCGCTTAATTTTTATAAAACCCTGCAACACATATTATCGCCCGATGCCGTGGTGGTAATACAAACTACATCACCTTATTTTGCGCCAAAATCGTTTTGGTGCATTAATAAAACCGTGCAGCAGGTATTGCCTAAAACCGACGCCTACCACGCTTATGTGCCGTCTTTTGGCGAATGGGGCTTTACCATAGCTACCAATAACCCTGAAGTTAGCTTTAGCGCTGTTAACCGGAAAGCCAACGAAAAGCTTCGTTTTTATGACTATGATTTTGAGGGGCTAAATAACTTTAGCAAAGATATGCTGGCTAATGATGCCGAAATAAACCGCCTTGATAACCAAATACTGGTACGCTATTTTGATGAAGAATGGGGAAAATTATAGCGGGCCATCACGGCGAAGTTTCTTAAAAGGCATCGCTGCGGCGGTGCTTATAAGTCCGTTATTGACCTATTGCAGGCAGGAAGCGGCTAAACTCATCGTAAAACTTACCGGTACTAACCATATTTTGGGCCACCGTCTGTGGGCAAAAGATTTTCCTAAACCAACAAAAGCCATAACCACTCCCCTGCTTATTGTGGGCGCGGGCATTAGCGGTTTGAGCGCCGCAAGGCAGCTCCGTAAAAAAGGCATTACTGATTTTTTAATCATCGAGATGGAAAACAACGCCGGGGGCAATGCCTCATCGGGCGAAAACAAGTACTCTAAATTTCCGCTTGGGGCGCATTACCTGCCCCTGCCCAATGCCCATGATACTGAACTGATGCAGTTTTTAGAGGAAGAAAAAATAATTACCGGCTACAGCAACGGCCAGCCCGTTTTTGATGAAACCCAGCTGAGCTTTGCCCCGCAGGAACGCCTGTATTACAAAAACAACTGGCAGGAGGGCCTTGTGCCCCGCTTTGGCAACAGCCCAGCATTAGATGACGAAATGAACCGCTTCTTTGCCATGATGGACACCTTTAGGCAGGCCAAAGGCACTGATGGCAAGTACTTTTTTGACATACCGCTTTCGTCCATTTCAGCAGATACAAACCACAGGCAACTGGATACCCTGACCATGGCGCAATGGCTTACCGACAACGGTGTTATATCTGAAGAACTGCGCGAATATGTAAACTACTGCTGCCGCGATGACTTTGGGCTGGGCATTGAGGGGACTTCGGCGTGGGCAGGCGTTCATTATTTTGCCGGGCGCAAACATGGCGCTACCGGCGATGTTGTACTTACCTGGCCGGAAGGCAATGCCCGATTGGCAAATCACCTAAAGAAATATGCTAAAGACAACCTATCACTCAACTTACTGGCCCACACCGTAACACAAACGGATACTGGTTTGCAGGTACTGGCTTTTGATGCTGCAAGCAAAACATCGGTACAAATTAACGCCCAAAACGTAATTATGGCTACCCCGCAGTTTGTAAACAACTACCTTATGCCAAGCCGAAAGGGCTTTACCCAAAACTTTAATTATGCCCCGTGGCTGCTGGCTACGCTTACCCTGAGCGCCAAGCCTGATGAACCCGGCTACCCACTGTGCTGGGACAACGTATTATATAAAGCCAAAGGCCTGGGCTATATTTATGACCAGCACCAAAGTATAAAGCAGCTGCACGAAAAAACAGTAATTACCTATTACTACAGCTTTGCCGGCACCGACACTAAAAAATCACGTAAGGAACTGTATAAAAAACCGGTAGAATATTGGAAAAATTTTGTGCTGGCCGACCTTGAAACCGCACACCCCGGCATAAAAGATTTCACCGAGGAAATACAGGTGCACCGTCTGGGCCACGGCATGATTAGTCCAGTGCCCGGATTTATTTTTGGGAGCGATAAAAAAAATGCAGCACAAAAAATGGGCAACAACATTTACTTTGCCCACTCTGACCTTGCCGGAATTTCTATCTTTGAGGAAGCCTTTCACCAGGGTATTAACGCCGTAAACCAGCTTTTGCATGAAACAGCCATGGATACATAAGGCCAAAACCGACAGCCTGTTTATACTTTCGCCGCCGTTTATAATACTGGCGGTGGTGTTTTTTTGCCAGGGCTGGCTGCAACAGCTTGAGGCAAACTATTCGTTTTATACGTGGTTGTTTTTTGTGGTGTTCATCGATGTGGCACATGTATATGCCACACTGTTTAAAACGTATTTAGTACCTAAGGCTTTTAACGAGCGCAAAAGGCTGCTCATCATACTCCCCATTATTTGCTTTGCTATAGGGCTTGTGCTGTTTTTATTAGGCAGCCGCGTGTTTTGGGTTACGCTGGCTTATGTGGCGGTGTTTCATTTTATACGACAGCAGTATGGGTTTATGCGGCTGTATTCGCGCATGGAGCCCAAAACCAGGCTAAATGTATTTATGGATAACCTAACCATTTATGCCGCTACGCTATACCCCATGGCCTACTGGTTTATGAGCCCTCCGCGCAATTTTAACTGGTTTATGGAGAATGAGTTTTTCACCTGGCAAAACCCGCAATTACTACAAATTTTAGGCTATATCTATTGGATAATTATGGGCGTATACATTGTAAGAGTCTTATATGCTTTCATCAAAAATAAATACTTTAATATCCCTAAAAATGCCATTGTATTTGGTACAGCTGCCTCGTGGTATTTTGGCATTGTGTATTTTAACAACGACCTTATTTTTACCATGCTCAATATTGTATCGCACGGCATACCGTATATGGCGCTTATTTACCTGCGCGAAATTAAGCAGGCAAAACAACCCACGCCCGGCATTTTACAATACCTCAACAACCACAAGGGCATACTGCTGTATGTGGTTATACTGGTAGCTTTTGCCTTTAGCGAAGAATACCTTTGGGAAATTATGGTGTGGAACGAGCGTTTTACATCGGGCTTTTCTACTGCTTTTGCTTCGTGGCAATTTTTGCTCGTGCCGCTATTGGTAGTACCGCAGTTTACGCACTATATACTGGATGGGTTTATCTGGAAGAGTAAAAAGTAGATTTTTGTTTTGTACCACAGAGTTTTAGACATGAATTACACCAATTTTCACGAATTATAATACTGGAATTTCACGAAGAAACGCAAAGAAGGCACAAAGATTCACGAAGGATAAATTTGATATTAAATCTAAGCTTTGCGAATCTTTGTGCCTTCTTTGTGAGCCTTTGCGATACATAAACCCTTCTTCAGGAACTAAATATCATACTTAACCGTCAATAACAAATATCTTGGCTGTACACTATAACGCGACGTGCGGGTGCTAAACTGGTTAAAGCTGTCATCATTAAGCGAGCCTGTATTAAGCAGGTTGGTACCGCCCACTTTAAACTCCCATTTACTATCGGGGTTACGGTACATAATGTAAGCGTTTAAAAAGTCGTACTCGTTATCGCTGGTGCGTGTATTGTTATAATAATGGTTATAGGTATAATCTGCCGTAAGGGTAATAGCTTTGGTAAGCAGGTAATCAAAACGGGCATAGGGGCTGTGGGTAAAAAACTTCTGATTGGCGTAATCATTTATGTTAACCGAGTACCCCACCTCAAGGTTGGGCCATTTTTTAAAGGTGGTACCCAGGCTTGTGGTGTATGTTTGGCTAAACTGCTCGCTTATCTGGCGGGTGGCATCGGCAATGGTAACAGGCTGGCCGGTACCCGCACTGTTATCAAAACGGAAGTTGTTGTACTTATTCCACGAGATGCTTGCTCCTGCCGACGCTTTATAAAAACGCGCAAACATACGGCTGTAGCCCATATTTCCGCTAAAAGACTGATCGGCAAAGTTTGAGTTTTCTACCGTACCCACCTGGTTGATGCCGCTAAAGGCCGACAGGTTCTTAATGGCATCTTCACGGTAGCTATAGGTAACCCCCGCAAAAATCTGGGTAAAGTTAAACATGTTGTACTTAAAGTAGTTCAGGTTATGGTTTTGGTACAGGGCATTTTCTAAATTCCTGTTACCCCTAAACAACGAGTTGTAATTATTAAGTACCAGCCCCTGGGCAAACTTGGCAATATCGGTAAATTCAGTAGTCATATTGTAAGTATACTGCAGCCTCTCTGATTTTTTGATTTGGTAGGTGGCATATACATCGGGCAGGAACCGTGTAAAATCCTGCGTTACTTTTGTGCCCAATTGCTCGTTGTATGACGCATAGCTGTGCGCCGCCACACCCGGGTTAAAAGTAAATTTGCCGGTAATAAACTTATAATGCAGTGCGGCAAATACATCGGTAAAGCTGTAGCTAACATCGTTTTTAGTATTGTCTTCAAGGTTGTCTATGCTTTCATCATCTAACACCTGAAACAAATTAGAGTTAAAATTCTGGTACGAATATGTAGTGCCCAGCGTAAGATTGATGTTGGCCTTTGGCGTAAGCATGTAGTAGTAATCGGCTTTGGCATCAAACTTATTGGTCTTTACAAAGCGTTTTTGGTTAATATCATAGCGTTGTGCCGGGGCAAGGCCCAGGTTTAGCAAATCGTTACCCGCCACATCAGGGAAGGGGTTATTGGCAAGGTTCGCGCTATACAGCGGGTCTTCTTCCTGATAGAGCTGCTGCGCCTCAAAAGCAAATACGTTCTTTTCGTTTAGCGTATAGTAAAAGTTTACATTCTGGTTAAAAGAGAATGGCTTTTGCTTTTTGCCGGTATAGATGTTTTGGCTTTGTGCTGTTTCGGGCATAACTGAAGAGAATAATGCCGTTTCCTCGCCCTGGTTACTGGTTTTTACAAAGGCATCATAATCAAAATGCAGGTTAGCATTAGGTATGTAGCTTGAGCTGAGCTTAAACAAGGCAAAATCGCTGCGCTGGCTGGTGCGGTCGTCTACCGTTTGTACGGTTTCGGGGGCATTGGTCTGGGCATTAAGAATGGTGTTTCGGGTATGGGTTTCCAGCTCATTACGGTTGGAGTTGAAGATACCAAAACCGCTTAACGTCCAGGTTTTTGTAGGGTTGTAGCTAAAGTTAACCGCCCCAAACTTTGTCTCGATGCTCTTGGCCCTGTTGTTGCGCAGGGTTGAAATTCCTAAATCATTACTGCCTACATTAAAGTTGGTGCCGCCTTTTTTCATTACGTTTCTAAAGCCGCCGCTCATTTTAAAATAATCCTGCATGGTAAGGGGCAGCTCTCCGGTATTGTTTATGTTACCAATAACGTTAAGGGTGTACTTGGGGTTGTAGTAAAACAGCTTGGGGTTTACAATATAGCGTTCGCCCTCGCCTATGCTGGCCCCGGCGGTAAGATCGCCAAACCAAAAATTCTTTTTACCCTCCTTAAGGCGGATGTTCATGGCTACGTTTTCCTCGTTATTTTCCAGGCCTTTCAGCTGGGTTACCTCGTTATAATTGCGCAGCACCTCAATTTTATCAAGCGCATCAGCGGGGATGTTTTTAACGCCCAGCTTGGTATCGCCATCAAAAAAGTCTTTACCCTCCACCATAAGCTTGGTAACGGTTTTGCCCTCTACCTTTACATTGCCATCGCTGTCTACCTCAACACCGGGTAGTTTTTTAAGCACATCTTCCAGCTTGCGCTCGGTGCCGTTTGTAAACGAATCAGAATTATACACAATGGTATCGCCCCTTATAACAACAGGCATTTCGTGTACAATCTCTACTTCTTCAATCTCCATTCCACCATTCAGCACAATATTTTTTATGGTGTTTGTAGCGGGCATGGTAAATTCTTCATCTAAAGAAGCATAGCCTATATAGCTGGCCTTAAGCAGATATACGGTATTGGCCTTAAGGGTAAGCTGGTAGCGCCCGGCATCATCGGTAATGGCATAGGCATCCATGGTGTTGGTGCCCTTGTTTATGGCCATAATGTTAGCCATTTCAAGCGGGCTGCCTATAGAGTCTTTAAGCGTACCCTCTAAGCGTGCGTTTTGGGCAAAACCAAGGGTGCTACATAGCAGTAACAGCCCAAAGAATAATTTATTCATGGATAATGAGGTGTTGGATGGTGGTATGCGTGTGTTTTAAGCCAATTAATTCATGCGGGGTGGCCTGCCGCCACCCGGGCCACCCATTTCGCGCATTTCGGCCATTTTTTTTGTAACAATGTCGTCAAACTCGGCCTGGGTAACTTTTTTGCCTTTAGTAGGCGCTTTAATATCAACCTTTTCTTTAGCGTTAAGCACCACTTTGCTGCACAGTATGGTAGTGCGGCCATCGCTTACCTCAAGTATAAGGCCGGGAAGCCCCCAGTAGTTTTCAGGCCCCTGGTTTATAGGTATTTCGGGCGTGTACCATGCGGTAATGGTAACCTCTTTAGCCATTTCCATCTGGTCCATAAAGTTGGTTTTTGGTGCTTCGCCCTTAGCTTCTGCCGCTTTTTTAGCCGCTTCTTCCTCCGCTTTTATTTTCTCCTGGCTTTTAGGGCGCATGTTCCGGAAGTCGCTCTGGCTTGCCGGTACCACCGCCGTGGCCTTGTAGCAGGTATAGTCGCCTATTTTTTTAGTTTCGGTTTCCATTTTCCAGGCTATGGCGGTTAGTGAGTCATTTATAAGGAACTCCTTGCCAAAGACTTCTTTCTCGAGCGCAAATTTCTTTTCCTTTACATTTTTGTAGTGCTTTCCGCCGCCGCCCATAAAGTTGGCCATCATGCGCATACCACCATTCTCGCCGGGCGCGTCCAGTTTTTCTTCTTCTTTATAAATAGACGATGCTTTATCAAAATTAAGGATGAAGGTTTTTTCCATCGCTTTTTTCATGCGCTCTTCAAACTGCTTGCGCATTTCGGGCGTAATTTCGCGACCGCCGGGGCCTTTCATCTGACCCATATCGGGCAGTGAAGTTTTAGATTCGTATACCGCCATGCCCTGAAAATCCTGGGCATTTACAGCAGCAGTACCCAAAAGGGCTATTAAAAGGAGTGTAATTTTTTTCATAAAAGATGCAGGTTTATAGTCTTTAGACTATTTAAAGACCAAATAGTTACATGGCCCAGCCTAAATAATGAAACAAAAGTAGCTACTTTAACGTATTAGTACTTAAAATATAGGCAAACCGGCCATTTTTGTCCGTTAACTAATTTCAGGGCACATAAATTGCTATTTTTACACCACGTATGAAGAAACTGCTGATTGCCTTACTCTTATTTTGCACCACCTTGCTAACTGCACAGGAACTTGCCGTGCCGGTGCGCCTGCTAAGCAATGTAAAAGCTACTACAGAGCGTTTTGTGGGCACTGATGCCTTTGGGTGGCAGTATACCATTGCCGAGAACGAATTCCGTAAGCATAAGGGCGATATTACAGTGAAGTATAAAAATGTGGCGCTGGGTGAAATTGCCCGTGCCGACCTGCAAAACCCATTACAGATTGTACTGTTTTACCGCAAATTCAACACCGTGGTTTTATTAGATAACCAACTTAATGAAACTACCGCCATAAACTTTAGCGCCCTGCCCAACAACCAGCCCGAACTGATTGCAGAAGCAGCGGGGCTTGCCAGCCAAAACCGGCTGTGGCTGTATGATGTTACCACACAGCAAATAGGCTTGTATGATACCGGAAAAGGGGCTTTCCGGACACTTACACCCCCGTTTAACGAGGGTATAAAATACTACCAAAGCGACTATAATTATTTTTACTGGATAGACAATACCGGTAAATGTTTTGCCGTAAACCTGTTTGGCAACGTAACTCCGCTGGGTACGGTTCCGGCATTTACAGGTGCGCAGCTGTTGGATTCGGCTAACGTTTTGATTAGTACCGCCGATGGGCTTTTTGAATATAATTTACCGGCGCAAACCACCAAAAAGGTGGAAATCGTTGAAAAATCGTTTAACTCATTTTACTATAAAGACCAAATTTTGTCTATTTTTACCAACGACGAGATAATCCAGTATAAAGTAACTTTACCGTAAAATGCATATTGCCGTTGCAGGAAACATAGGGGCCGGAAAAACCACGCTTACAGCACTTTTAGCCAAACATTTTAAATGGGAAGCCCATTATGAAGATGTGGTGGATAACCCCTACCTTGATGATTTTTATCACCAGATGGAGCGATGGAGCTTTAACCTGCAGATATACTTTTTGAACAGCCGCTTTAACCAGGTGCTGCAATTCCGCGAAAGTGGCAAAAATATTATACAGGACCGCACCATTTATGAAGACAGCCATATTTTTGCGCCTAACCTTCATGCCATGGGCCTAATGAGCAACAGGGATTTTAATAACTATAAATCGTTATTTGACCTTATGGAAGGCTTTGTGGGCGCACCCGATTTGCTTATTTACCTGCGCAGCAGCATACCCAATCTTGTAAAGCACATACACAAGCGTGGCCGCGAGTATGAAAACTCGATTTCTATAGAATACCTGAGCCGCCTTAACGAGCGCTATGAAGCCTGGATTACCGGATATGATAAGGGTAAACTACTGGTTATTGATGTAGATAACAATAACTTTGTAGACAGCCCCGAGGACCTGGGTGAAATTATCAACCGCATAAACGCAGAGCTGAACGGGCTTTTTTAGTTGATGGTTGCCGCTTGTTAGCTGGCAGATGCTTACCCGTGATTATTCCATTTCGACGGTAGGAGAAATCTCATCACTAATTATTAAACCCCACAAAATCTCTATTACTTTATGAGATGGCCGCCCTCGGCTCGCCATGACGGTACCTGAAAAACAGAGAAAAGCTTCACGCATACCTTGTAGTATGGCATGAGTGAAGCTCATCGAAAAAAATAAGATTTTAATAATCTAACAATCTCCTAAACACATTTAAGGGCACATTTCTCGCCATCTATGGCTGCAGAAATAATTCCGCCTGCATAACCGGCCCCTTCACCACACGGGTACAGGCCTTTTATTTGTACATGCTCTAAAGTTTCAGGATCGCGCGGAATGCGTACGGGTGATGATGTGCGCGATTCGGGCGCATGCAATATGGCTTCGTTAGTTAAATAGCCACGCATCGATTTACCAAATTCTGTAAAGCCTTCGCGCAGTGTTTGCGTTAAAAAGCCCGGAAATACCTGCCCTAATTCTACCGATGTAGTACCTGGAACGTAAGATGTTTTAGGTATATCGGCCGATACTTTACTCTGGGTAAAATCTATCATGCGCTGCGCCGGCACACGCTGGGTCTCCCCTGCCAGGTGCCATGCCTTTTGCTCAATGGCCTTTTGGAATTCCATACCCGCAAGGGCACCAAACTTTGCAAATGGGGCAAAATCTTCCAGCTTAAGCTCTACCACAATACCGCTGTTGGCCGTTTCCTGGTCGCGCTTGCTGGGGCTCCAACCGTTAGTAACCACCTCGCCGGGGCTGGTGGCACACGGGGCAATTACACCACCGGGACACATACAAAACGAGTACATGCCACGACCGTTTACCTGCTTAACTATAGCATAGGGAGCCGGCGGAAGGAACTCTCCCCTGCCGGTATTAAAATCGCAACTGTATTGTATGCTGTCTATAAGGCTTTGCGGATGCTCTGCCCTAACGCCCAGCGCAAAGGGCTTGGCCTCTATAAATATCTTTTTACGGTCTAACAATTCAAATATATCGCGCGCAGAATGGCCGGTAGCCAGTATAATCTTATCGGCAGTTATGGTATCGCCGTTTTGGGTAACCACACCCTGAACTGCGCCACTTTTTATTAAAATATCGGTTACACGGGTATCAAACTTAACGACACCGCCAAACTCGATTATCTTTTCGCGCATGGCCTGTATAATCTTGGGCAGCTTGTTTGTACCAATGTGCGGATGGGCCTCAACCAAAATTTCATCACTTGCACCAAAACCCACAAACAGCTGCAATATACGATCTACATCGCCGCGCTTTTTGCTGCGGGTATACAGTTTACCATCGCTATATGTTCCGGCACCGCCCTCGCCATAGCAGTAGTTAGAGTCTTCGCTCACAATATGGTCGCGGTTTATGGCCTTAAGGTCGCGGCGGCGTTCCTGCACATCTTTACCACGTTCTAAAAGAATGGGCTTAAGACCCAGTTCTATCAGCTGTAAAGCGGCAAACAGGCCCGCGGGACCCGCACCAATAATGATTACCTCTTTAGCATGGGTAACATTTTTATATTCCGGTAACGCAATGGGGCTCTCTACATACTCTTCGTTATGGTATACGGCCAGCTTAAGGTTTACCTTGATAGATTTTTGACGCGCATCTATGCTGCGCTTTATAATGGCAATGTGTTTTATATCATCGGGGCGCACCTGAAGTTGTTTTGCTACATAGTCTATAAGTAACGGCATTTGTGCGGCTACTTCGGGCGCTACCTGTAATTGGAGTTCTTTTGGCATGGGGCAAAGATAATTATTTTGGTTGAGAGTTGCGAGTTGTGAGTTTCAAGGTTGTCTACTCATACATCATAATATCTGTATTCATTAATCTTATGAAATAATATTTTTAGCCAGTAAGCCCACAAAGTTTTTACACAAGACCGGACAGCCGCCTATTGCAAAAGCCTTTTTATAGTCATAAAGTCGAAGGTCGTAAAGTTGCATAATGTACTTTATGACTTTTGATTTTTACAGGACAATGAATCCAAAGTCCAAAAGTGAAAAGTTAAGCGTTTTTTTTTATACTCTCAAAGTAGTATTTCTGACTTTTAAAGCCTAAGCTCAAATTTGTCAATTCCGAAATCCAAAAGTGAAAAGTTAAGCCCTTTTTGGCAGTCCTGAGTTTGAATGCTAACCTCTAAAACTATGCTCAAATTAGTCGATTCTGAAGTCCGAAAGTGAAAAATTAAGCGCTTTTGTGTCTATTTTGATGCTTCTTCAAAGGCATATAAGGCAAATGTTGCCAGCCAGTGTTCGCCCTCATAGTTACCATCGGTAATGGCGTGCAGCGAATACTGCAAGTGACTATCGGCCAATACCTTAAGATGCCCCAACTGCTTAGGAAACTGATGCGCAAGGCGGTACAAATTCCAGGCACGGCTAAAGTTAAGTCCGTCTAAATGAACAAGATGTCCATCGGTACGGTCTGAAACCTTGCCGGGTTCCCAGGTATATTTCTTGTCAAAAAGCTTTGGCGCAAACTTTTTAAGCCAGCTAAGAAACTCATTTTCAGGCATAATACGCTGCATAATACCTATTTCTTCCATACACGGCGACAGGAAGTCGGTACCGCTGGGCTCCCAGTCAAACGGGCAGTCATGGTCGGCCTTAAACAGCCTCAGGGCATTATCGCGGATGCTGGTTTGTAGCGCTATGTTACTGGAATACAGCGCATAATCCCATGCAAAAGACAACCCAAAAGCAGTATTAGTATGGGTACCCACCCTAAGCGGGTAGTTAAGCTTGGGCATAAACTCTATATAGCGCTGAATAAGCAGGTCGCTTAGCGGTTTTAAGTTGGCAGCCAGCTCTTTAGCATACGGCTGGGTGCTGGTTTCAAGCTCCAGTTGTAGCTTTAACAACCATGTCCAGCCGTAGGTACGCTCATACGATTTCTCATGCTTTTTGCTCAGGTAGGCAATTTCCTGGGCTATATTTTCTTTTGAAAGGTTGATTTTCAGCTTGTTGATAATTTCATCGCGACCTGCAAGGTTAGGGAAACGGTTAAGCAAATACACTAAACTCCAGTGCCCGTGTACCGATGAGTGCCAGTCGAAACACCCATAAAACGCAGGGTGCAAGGCTTTTGGGCTGGCAATTTCGGTAGAGTCGGCCAGCATCTGGCTTAACTTGTTAGGGTATTCCTGCTCCAGGCACTTCATGGGCAGTTTAGCTAAATCAGCAGCCTGGACTTCAGTAAGTTGCTGAGAAAACGACAGGGATGTAGTGAGTAACAGGACGGCAAAATAGTGTTTCATATTGATGAGTTGTACCCAAAAATAAGGAATTTACTGCAATACCTGTAAACTTTGTACCTTTGCTGCCTTATAACTTAGCCACTTATCATGAGAAAAATAAAGCTTATATGGGATTTTAGGGGCCCTGCAGCAGCCAAAACCGCTGAGCATCACGAGATTCACCTGAAGGAATTTATAGTAATGGAAAAACTTCCACTAAATATAACCGGGTTCGACATTGTAAATGATGTCTATGCAACGGCCTGGATGGTAGTTACCGATGAGCACATGATACCCGTAAGGGATGCTCTTAAACCGCATCGAGGGGAAGTATTCAGTGATCAGTAATCCGTTGGCAGCAGCTTCACTAAAATCATAATACATTCATTTTCAGTAAATAAAAAACCTCAATGGATATAATTCATTGAGGTTTTTTATATTTCATATCTATTATAAAGAGTGAAGCTACTGCTTATTACCACTGAATATTGCCGACTTTTAATTAGCCACTTCGCTGATAAACTTAATGCGCATCAGCCTAAGTTCCTCAGTATCATAGTCGCCGTCAAATTCTTTCAGCGCATCTTTAATACTGTCTGATTCAGACCCCATATAAAAATCATAGATTTCTTCCTGTTGGTCTTCATCCAGTATATCATCTACCCAGTAGCGTATGTTTAGCTTGGTTCCGCTATACACAATCTGCTCCATTTCTTTAAGCAGCGCCTCCATATCAAGGCCTTTAGCCTTAGCTATATCATTAAGAGACAGCTTTCTATCTATATTTTGTATAATATAAAGCTTAAGCGCGGAGTTTGCCCCGGTGCTTTTTACCACAAGGTCGTCCGGACGGATAATATCATTATCCTCCACATAACGTGCAATAAGTTCTACAAAATCTTTACCATATTTTTTTGCCTTTCCCTCACCTACTCCATGCACACCGCTAAGCTCCTCAATAGTAACAGGATACTTAAGCGCCATGTCTTCTAATGATGGATCCTGAAATACCACAAATGGCGGTACGCCCAGTTTTTTGGCTACTTTTTTACGCAGGTCTTTCAGCATACCTGTAAGTACCTCATCGGCCACAGCGGTAGCTTTAGCTGATGTTATCGTTGCCTCGTCATCAATCTCGTTAAAGTCGTGGTCTTCGGTCATCATAAATGAAACCGGGTTGTTAATAAATTCTTCGCCTTTGGGCGTAAGCTTCAATATACCATAGGTTTCTATATCCTTATCTAAATAGCCTGCTACCAAAACCTGGCGAATCAAGGCCATCCAGTGTTTTTCTTCATAATCGCTACCCGCGCCAAAAAAGGCCTGGGCATCCGTTTTATGCGCTTTTATAACAGCGTTTATCTTACCGGTTAGCGTAAATATAATCTCTTTAGATTTATACATTTGCTTGGTATCGCGTACGGTTTTAAGTACGGTAACCACTTGGTCCTGAGCTTCTTTTTTCTTTTTAGGATTTCTAACGTTGTCATCCATATCGGCGCCATCACCGGTAACATCGTCAAATTCTTCACCAAAATAATGCAGTAAAAACTTACGGCGGCTCATAGATGTTTCTGCATACGCCACAACTTCCTGAAGCAGTGCAAAGCCTATTTCCTGCTCTGCTATGGGCTTGCCGCTCATAAACTTCTCAAGCTTTTCTATGTCTTTATAGCTGTAGTAAGCAAGGCAATGGCCTTCGCCACCATCGCGCCCGGCCCGCCCGGTTTCCTGATCTATGCCATATTCCTTGAGCTTTCTGTAGAGCG
>JAZKDS010000293.1:0-3626 GCA_040387455.1 Bacteroidota bacterium | reverse complement strand
ATGATGGATTACAAACCTAACATCTGGTTTATCTATACCCATACCAAAAGCAATAGTAGCCACCACCACATCTACATCTTCCATCAGGAACATGTCCTGGTGCCTGGCACGTGTTTTAGCATCAAGCCCCGCATGATAAGGCACAGCACTAACGCCGTTAACCTGTAGCACCTGGGCTATTTCTTCAACCTTTTTGCGGCTAAGGCAATAAATAACACCGCTTTTGCCTTTATGCTGACGTATAAAGCGAATGATATCGCTCTCTACCGTTTTTTGTTTAGGGCGTATTTCGTAATAAAGGTTGGGCCTGTTAAAAGATGCCTTAAAGGTATTGGCATCGGGCATGTCAAGGTTCTTAAGTATATCTTCCTGAACCTTAGGCGTTGCCGTAGCCGTAAGGCCTATAATGGGCACATCGCCTAAATTGCGGATAATGTTGCGCAGGTTGCGGTATTCCGGCCTAAAGTCATGCCCCCATTCTGATATACAGTGGGCCTCATCTATAGCTACAAAAGATAAGGGTACTGTGTTTAAAAACGCTGTATACTCCTCTTTAGTAAGCGATTCCGGCGCCACATATAGCAGCTTTGTAAGCCCGCTGCTAATATCTTTTTTAACCTGGTTAATTTCTGTTTTGGTAAGAGATGAATTAAGAACATGCGCAATACCGCTTTCGGAAGAAAGGCTGCGTATTGCATCTACCTGGTTTTTCATCAGTGCTATAAGCGGAGAAACCACAATGGCTGTACCTTCAAGCACAAGTGCCGGCAACTGGTAACATAGTGATTTGCCGCCTCCTGTAGGCATTATTACAAAAGTATTGTTGCCCGAGATGATACTACGCACAACACCTTCTTGCAGGCCTTTGAATTTGTTAAAACCAAAATATTTTTTTAACTCTTTATGTAAGTCAATTTCGGTCGATTTCATTATATCAATAATAGTAATTTACATAAATTTGCAGAACATAAAGATACGAAAATCTTTTACATTCGCAACTTTTTAAACAATTCGCAAGTTTGATTGACAATGAAGCAATACTGGCATCTGCCAGAAAAACCATACTTTCTGAAAGTGAGAGTATTGCCGCACTGGCACAACACATAGACGACGATTTTATAAAAGCCGTTCAGGTAATATACAACGGCAAAGGCCGGGTTATTATTACAGGAATAGGTAAAAGCGCCCTAATTGCTGCAAAAATAGTTGCTACCCTAAACTCTACCGGAACCCCTTCAATGTTTTTACATGCTGCCGAAGCCATTCATGGCGACCTGGGTATGGTGCAGCACGGCGATGTGGTTATCTGTATTTCTAAAAGCGGTAACAGCCCAGAAATCAAGGTGCTTGCCCCATTGCTAAAGCGTGGCGGTAATGTATTAATAGGCATGACAGCAAATAAAAGTTCTTTTTTAGCAAAAGAATCCGATTATGTAATGCATGCGTATGTAGAAGCAGAAGCCTGCCCGCTAAACCTTGCGCCTACTAACAGTACCACGGCGCAACTGGTTTTAGGCGATGCACTTGCGGTTTGCCTTATGGAAATGCGTAGCTTTACTGCCGAAGACTTTGCAAAATACCACCCCGGTGGTGCACTGGGCAAAAAGCTGCTGCTGCGCGTGGGCGATATGCTGGACGGCACACACATGCCGGTGGTAACCCCGCAAACCAGCATTAAAGACGCCATACACGAGATATCGCAAAAGCGCCTGGGCGTTACGGCTGTGGTAGAAAACAACAAGGTTATAGGCATAATTACCGATGGTGATATACGCCGCATGCTGAGCGACCGAGACAATATTGCCGGCGTGATAGCTGCCGATGTAATGACCCGTAACCCAAAGACAATCAGCACCTACGATATGGTTATCGAGGCATTTAACACCATGGAAAACCACGCTATAACACAACTGGTTGTTGTTGATAATGGCGAATATAAAGGAGTACTACATATACATGACATTTTAAAAGAAGGAGTAATATAACATGGCAAAAAACAAAAATAAGGGCGGTGAAATGTCGTTCCTGGACCACCTTGAAGAATTGCGCTGGCTGCTGGTTCGCAGCACAACAGCCATATTAATAGGCGGCATTGTAGCATACATTTTTAGCAGCTTTATTTTTGACCATATATTATTCGCACCTAAAAAATCTGACTTTATTACCTACCGCTTTTTTTGCGAAATGGCTAATAAATATGACCTTGACAAGAGTTTCTGCGTTACCGAGATACCCTTTGAGCTGATAAACCGCGATATGGAAGGGCAGCTTAATACCGATATCTGGACCTCTATAACAGCAGGTTTTATAGCGGTTTTCCCTTATATACTGTATCTTTTCTGGAGGTTTATAAGCCCGGCGCTTTATGAAAAAGAACGCAAAATGGCCGTATGGTTTATACTGGGCACATCATTACTCTTTTTCCTGGGGGTATTATTTGGTTATTACCTCATTATGCCACTGTCCATCAACTTCTTAGCCAATTATAAAATTAGTGAAGTTGTACAAAACAATATTGACCTCGACTCCTACCTCAGCCTTATAAAAACCACGGTAATTGCCTGTGGGCTTGTATTTGAGCTGCCCATAGTAATTTACTTCCTGGCGAAAGTAGGTATTGTAACTGCCGAATTCTTAAGGAAGTACAGGCGTTACGCCTATGTTATTATACTGATTATTGCAGCTATAGTAACACCTCCGGATGTAATAAGCCAAACCATAGTAACCATACCTCTTGTTATATTATATGAGGCCAGTATACTTATTGCTGCCCGTATGAATAAAGCAAAAGCTAAATTAGAAGCAGAAAACAATGGCTAACATAGTAGAAGAATTTAATGAGTACCGCCAGAAAATGAACGATAAGTTGCTGGCAGACAACAATAAAATAGTTAAACGTATCTTTAACCTGGATACTAACGCCTATATGGAAGGTGCCCTGAGCGTGCAAACCAAAGAGCTGCTGGGCCTTGTGGCCAGTGCTGTACTGCGTTGCGATGACTGCGTTAAGTACCATCTTGAAACCTGCCATAAGGAAGGCCTTACTAAAGAACAGGTTATGGAAGCCATGAGCATTGCTACCCTTGTAGGCGGCACTATAGTAGTACCACACCTGCGCCGCGCCTACGAATTTTGGGAAGCGCTGGAGGAGAATGCCACTGGCGAAACAACCGTATAATACTGTAAAACATGAAGTTAAGGGCAGACAACCTGATAAAAACATACAAGGGCCGTAGTGTGGTTAAAGGCATTTCGGTAGAGGTAAACCAGGGCGAAATCGTTGGTTTACTGGGGCCTAACGGCGCCGGAAAAACCACCTCTTTCTACATGATTGTGGGGCTGGTAAAGCCCAACAGCGGCAAGATTTACCTTGACAATACCGAGATTACCAACTTCCCGATGTACAAGCGTGCGCAGTATGGCATAGGCTACTTAGCTCAGGAAGCCAGTGTATTCCGTAAGCTGAGCATTGAAGATAACATACTGAGTGTATTGCAGTTAACCACTCTTTCTAAGAAAGAGCAGGAGGCTAAAATGGAAGAATTAATAGACGAATTCAGCCTGGAACACATCCGTACTAACCGTGGCGACCTATTGAGCGGTGGCGAGCGCCGCCGTACCGAAAT
>JAZKDS010000292.1:0-17023 GCA_040387455.1 Bacteroidota bacterium | reverse complement strand
TTTTTGGTAAGCGCAAGGTCATTTAGTATGCCACTCTCAGGAGGTGGTACATTGCTGTATTGCGAAAAGATTTTTTGGGCAATAGCCAATAATTCCTCTTCATGCTTTATGCTTTTCCTGATGGTTTTTTGCTGCACATCACACGATACAAGCAGCAGTAAAAGGGATGCTAAAAGTAGCTGTTTTTTCATAGGCTTATTTTTATGTATTCGTGCTTTAAAAGCGAATATACAACAGAATCTTCAAACACGCCGTCTATATAATAATGGCTGCGCAACTGTCCTTCTTTTATAAAACCATTGCGCTCTAAAAGCTTTAGTGAAGGTGTGTTTTGGGGCGCTATAAGGGCTTCTATACGGTTAAGTTGCATGTGGTTAAAGCCGTAGTCTAATACGGCAGAAAGCGCTTCTGTCATAAACCCCTGTTGTTTAAAACTATCAATACTAATATGGTAGCCTAATTCGGCACGGCTGTGCAGGGCATTCCAGTTATGAAAACCGCATTTGCCTATAACCTTACCGGTACTTTTTTCTATAAGCAGAAAGGCCATGATAGATATAGAATGGGTGGTAAATCCACCGGCATGTTTGTTTTTTTCTTTTGCCAGATCTTCTGCGGAGGTTAAACCCAAAAAATCTATAAGCTGCACATCATCAAAGTTGGCATAAATATAATCATACCCCTGCGGAGTGAGCTTCAGCAGGCGCAGGCGTGGCGTTATGAGTTCTTCAAACTGCATGGGCTTGTTTTTGTTTTGCTTTATAACTTAAAACTGTAATAGCTATAATGTTGATGATGAAGAGGTAGTAACCGTATCGGAACATCTCTAAGGCTTCTGTTTTTCCTATATCAATACACATAAGTAAAGCAAGTAATAATAATAGTATTAGGTTTATAAGTGTCAATTTAAAAACCAACCTGAATTTTTTATAGAGTGAACTGATGAAAATAATTAGCGAAAGTAAAATTACAACCGGTAGTATGAGGCTACCATAAAACTCTAACTTTGTTAAATTATTTGAGCTAAATGTGCTAAAAAGGTCTTCATTCATTATCCAGGATGATTGATAAGCATTAAACGTCCACTCTTTGCGCTTTTCCTTTAGATATTTTTCTTCTTTCTGAGTAAAATTCCCATTTTCTAATCTTTTGTCATTGGCATAATTAACCTTTTTAAGGCTGTCCTGAAATGCTTTGTTAGCTTCTTGTTGTTCGCTATAGGTTTCTGCTTTATGATTGTTTTTGATTATTGACGCATCAGAACATGTTTGCAAAAATGGGCAAAAAAATATCAGGAAGCTAAGTCCTGCAAGTATCCTGATGAGGTTAGATTTTATTTTCATTAAAGGAGATTTTATGTAGCCAATGTAGCGGTTTTTTTATTACAGAAAATTATAGTGGTGGTTTTTTTACGGTGTCGCCGGTGTTGAGGTTTTGCCCGGAATACCCTTCTACATAATCGGCGGGATACGATGCCAGCCATTCGGCTGAATTAGTGGGGCGCAGCACGTTAAAATGCAGGTGCTGAATGTTAGTAAATCCGGTGCGGCCGGCCAGGCCAATTGGGTCGCCCATTCGCACAAAGTCGCCCACATCTACCAGGCTGCCATTTTGCATAAGGTGTGCATACTGTGTGTATAACCCCGAATGTGCATGGTAAATGGTAATAAAATTGGCATAATCGCGCCATTTTTTGCTGTTGCCACCTTCTTTGTAATTCCTGATGACGCCCACCACATAACCGTCTTCGGCGGCACATACGGTGTCGCCCTGCTGCAGGTTAAAATCTACAGCATATTTAGAGTAGGCATCTTTGTGCGAAAAATTGCCGTTATAGCCCTGAATAATGGTGTAGGTGCTGCCCGAAAGAAACGGCAGGGTAAACTTTACATCCTGAATTTGCTGGTTGGGGTCGCCAAAGCCGTGGTTTATCTGTACGCTTTGAGCCTGTTTTTGCGTGGCTGGTATTTTTATCAGGGTATCTTTAGCAAAAGCAAGCATTATGTTTTGCACAGGCTTTAGCTTTGCTGAAAATGCCTTATCTGAGCTGGTAATTTTAAAGCGTAACGGACACCGTAACGGATTTTCAAGGTATACCGTCAGGGTATCATTATCATATTTAGCCCATGATTTTTCTACCCATTGCCAGTATTTTTCTTTTGGCACGCTTTGGCATGAAGTAATAAGGGCGAAGAGAAATAGGGCAGCGGTGTAAAGTGGCTTCAAGAAACAGGATATTGAATTACTTGTTCTCATCTACATGCTCAACCACAAACACCTCGTCAATCCGCCTGAATTTAGGGTTGTTTGCCACTGTAACACGCTGCATGTATGAGCCTTCTTTAGGCTTAAATATCTTTACGGTCATGGTGCCGGCCTTAAGGGTATCTGCATTGCGGGCTGCAGTGGCAGCAGTAGGGCTTACGGTATAGGTACAGTCATCAAGCCAGACAATATTAAAGTCGTATACTTCGGCATCATCTTCCATTTTTTCGGTTTGTTTGTTGCCGTCGCGGGTAATGATACACACTTTTTTAGTAGCGGGATCGATTACTTTAAAGGTACCGTTTTTAAAAGGGTCGCATTTGCTTTGGCTGTAGCCAAAAACAGGCAGCAGCACAAACAGGGCTATATGGATGATTTTTTTAAGCATAGCTAAAATTATTGGTTATTTTTCTTTTTCATCAGGCTTATAAAGATAAGTAAAACCGATATAATTAACAAAAATCCGCCTACCAATTGCATGATTGCTGCACCCGGCCAGTGCAGAAGCCTGAACAAAAGCCCAAGCCCATAAACTACCAGGCCTTTGCCGCCTACTACTATGGCTGCTATTTTAAATCCGTTTTTCATTTGGAGAGATTATTAGAGTTTATGCATATGAAGCCCACCCCGGCTTTCAGCCACCCCTCCGAAGGTGGGGAATAGCTTCACTCGGGTTGTGCTACCCGAAGAATCGAAATGAGTTTGAATAAGTATTCTCCTCCTTCGGAGGGGTACCCGTAGGGTGGGGTGGTTGTTTTGAACCTGCTGATGAATTTCTTTTAAATACTGAAATATAACCCCAGCAAAGCCACTGTTGCCGGTACTGCCTGTACAAACAGTATGGTTTTTTGCACGGTTACTGCACCATATAATCCGGCTACTAAAACACAGCCTAAAAAGAAGGTAGCCACGTTTGCGCTCCATGCTGCATCTGTTATGCAAAGCGACCAGATAAGCCCTGCGGCCAAAAAGCCGTTGTATAGCCCCTGGTTGCCTGCCATGCCTTTGGTTTTTTCGAACATATCGGGCGGGAATTTGCGGAATACTTTGCGGGCATAACCCGTCCAGGCAAACATTTCCAGCCAAACGATGTAACTGTGGATGGCAATAATAAAAATGATGAGTATTTGTGTAATGATGCCCATTGGTTTTGGTTTAGGGTATGAAGGTAACAAATATTCCATTTCGACGAAGGAGAAATCTCAAGAGAGTATTCTTTCGTCGAAATGAGAAAAGATTGTAGGCTCATTGTGACTTAAACTATAACTTTAAACTGGCGAAGTACCTATTTAAACTTAAAATTCTTCTCGATGGCACGAATCATTTCGGCAGCTATGTCTTTTTCGGTAGCGCCCTCAATGCCCTCAAGGCCGGGAGAGGAGTTAACCTCAAGCAATAGCGGCCCTTTTGATGAACGGATAATATCTACACCGGCCACTTTAAGGTTCATGGCCTTCGCGGCTTTAATGGCTATCCTTTTTTCTTCCATGGTAGCCCTGATAACACTGGCAGTACCCCCCAGGTGGATGTTTGCACGGAACTCGCCCGGCAATGCCTCACGCTGAATGGTGGCTACTACCTTGCCGTTTACTACAAACAGGCGCAGGTCTTTACCATTTGCTTCTTTTATAAACTCCTGTACCAGTATGTTGGCATTTAGGCTTTTAAAAGCATTTATAACACTTTCTGCCGCTTTTTTTGTCTCGGCTAAAACCACGCCTTTGCCCTGTGTACCTTCCAGCAGCTTAACAATAAGCGGAGATCCGCCCACCATATTAATAAGGTCGTTAGTATCAAGAGGGGAGTTGGCAAAGCCGGTTGTAGGTATATCTATACCGCTGTTAAGCAGTAATTGTAGCGAGTACAGTTTGTCGCGGCTTTGGCTTATGGCCGCCGATCCGTTAAGGCAAAATACCTTAAGGGCCTCAAAATGTCGGGTAAGCGCACAGCCATAAAACGTCATGCTAGGGCGTATGCGGGGTATAACGGCATCAAAGTCGTTAAGCACACGGCCGCCACGGTAATGTATTTCGGGCGTATGGGCATCCAGTTTCATGTAGCAGTACTTCAGGTTTAAAAAATGCATTTCGTGGCCGCGGGCTTCGCCGGCTTCCATAATGCGCTTGTTGCTGTACAGCTCAGGGTTACTGGCCAACACGCCTATACGCAGGCCACGCTTGGCACCGTCGTCTTTCTTTTCATAGTATTCCTCCAGCTTTTCTTTAGTAGGCTGGCCCAACAGGTACTTTTGCTCGGGGTCTACCAATATGCGGCCGCTCATGGCCTCGCGGCCCAGCAGCATTCGGAAACCCATAGAGTCGCGGTTGGTAAGTGTTACCTCAACCTCCCAGTTCAATTCGCCTACGCGAATGGGGGTTTTAATAACATAGCGCTGCTCACGGAAGCCACTACTGCTTTTAACCACACGCTTATCTACAAGCGGTGCCTGGCAGTGTATCACGGCACGGGAGTTATTTTGTATGGGGTTGATATCAAACTTAACCCACGCTTCGCCTTCTTTTTCAAATGGCGTTATATTAATAGCGTGCAGTGCAGATGTTTTAGCGCCGCTGTCTACGCGGGCTTTTATTGTGGGGATGCCAAGTGAGGGGAAAGAACACCATTCTTCGCTCCCCACTATTACTTTATCAAGCATTTTTTCGAATAATTACTAAAATCTAAGGTACTACTTTTTTTAGATGTGCAAGGGCGACCTGTTATTTTTGACAAAAAAATAATATAAAGATAATGCAGCAAGTTTTTGCACTAAAAAAAATTACCGGACCATTTTTTACCCAAAAAAACAGAAGTAATTAAAACCGTGTGTATTGTTGCCGATTCTGAACTCCGAAAGTGAAAAGTTAAGCACTTTTTTACATTATTATGTAAGAAAATACACTATTGTGTTCTTTAGAAAAAATGCAGTTTTTTAACAAAAACGAAACCTTATAAACGCACCCTTTTGTTAGTATCTGAATATGATTTTTGCTCGCCCCATAAAAATTCAAGGTAATCTGGTGAGGCAAGCACTATAGCATCAAGCTTAAGTTTCTGGGCAATATCGGTATTTTCGGTAACATTAGTAGAAAAAGGTATTTTGGTTACCACTACAAGTACTTGTGGTACAGGGCTTTCTACGTCAAAACAATGAAACTCATACATGTACTCTTTAGTAATAAGGTTTTGGTTGTGTGCATACACAAACCCCTTACTATCAAAGCGTTTACGTATTTCTTTTAGCGATGTTTGCCCAAAGGTAAACCCGGTTAATAACGATGCAGCGCCATCTGATGTCTGGTTCCAGTCGTTTTCCATAAATACCACTTTGCCGTCTTCCAGCGTTATCACAAAATCGTTACCGTTATCCGTACGAAACTTTGTAATTGCTTCGTTTTTAGCTATTTGCTTAAACGAAAGTTTAGCCAGTGCGCTCTCCGGGCTACCCACTTTAATACCCTGCATGGCAGGCTCGGCGGCAGTTATGAGAACAAGTGATATAAGGGCAAGAAGAATCTTCATGGGTTTAATTTTGGCTCAAAGATATTAAAATAGGGTTAAATAGCACTGTATAGCCAGTCGGCAAACGCAGGTACGGTATAAAATAACTGGTCAGGTTGCAGTGGTTCAAGTAGTTGCGGTTCGGCGGTTTCTGCCCAGGCGGCGGCAACTATGGGTATGCCTACCTGACGGCATGCGGTAATATCGCTGGGTGCATCGCCTACATAAATTAGCTCATCGTGCTTAAGATCAGGCCATTTTTCCAGTATCTGTTGTATGCCTTCGGGTTTTCGAGGACCGCTGGGCATGCCGGTTTCAATCCATTCAAAATAATCGGTAATGCCAAATTTATCTAACGATATATCGGCGCTCAACTTACCTTTCCCTGTAACCATAGCAATGCGTATATGTTTGTTTTGTAATGTTTTAAGTAGCAGTTTAATGCCGTCAAATACATCGGGGCACATATCATGAAACTCATTATAATGGTGTAGGTATTTTGCCACGCCTTCATCATAAAAATCGGGAGCTAAGGCCTGTATGGTGCCTTCTTCGCTGGGGCCAAAGGTGGCTATAATCTCTTCATCGCTTACGTTGCGGTTTATAAGTGGCTCAACAGCAGCCCTAAAGGCCTTAATGCACATGGGCAGGGTATTGGCAAGTGTGCCATCGAGGTCAAAGATTACGGCTTTTATTTTTTTCATAATAGTTGTCTTAAAAGATATAACGCTAAAATAGCCATTGTATTTTTGTTCAAAAAATATTGAATATTAATTTTCTATAAATTTGTTTTTTATGATTTATTTATGATAAATTTGATATAATGATAATTTAGGCCTTAAAAAATTATTGGATAGATAATGAAGGAGCAGGATAGCCATAACGATGCACTACTGGTAGGGGAGCTGAAAGCCTCTAACCAGAAGGCTTTCCGTGCGCTTTTTGATAAATACTATCAGGATATTTATGGGTATAGTATCAGCCTTTTAAAAAATAAGGAACTGGCCGAAGAAAACGTTCAGGAGGTGTTTTTAAAGATATGGCTGCACCGTGAAACGCTTGATACAAATAAATCATTCAAATCATTTTTATTTACTATTGCCCGCAACCAGGCCTTTAATGCTCTGAATAAAGCGGCCCACGATACTGCGCTTAAAGAAGAAGTTTTTTATACAAGCCAGCAAACCTATGAACAGGCAGATTATGCCGTGCGCGAAGATTATATGAAAAAGCTTGAAAAACAAGCTATTAAAGAGTTGCCGCCCGGACGCAAAAAGATATTTAAGATGTCTCGCAAAAAGGGCATGACCTATGAAGAAATAAGTACTGAACTGGGAATATCAGTCAGTACCGTAAAAAACCAGATGAGCAAAGCGCTCGAAACCATGCGGGTTTTTTTGCGGGCCCATGATGAATATACCTGATACCAAACAAATATATGTTCTTAAAATCACCTGTAAGGGTGATTTTTTTTTATTAATACATATTGTAAATCAATGTTTTAAAAATTATTTTAAGTTTTTATTAAAAATTTACAACGTTTGAGTAGTACTCGGTGGCTTTTTGATTGTATTATATACATCAATTATAATACACACATTTAAAGTGACTGATACAAACGAAATAAAACCACTATTGCAAAAATTTGTTCAGGGCCGTTGCAACGCTCAGGAGGCTGAACACGTAGTGCAGTACTGTAAACAACATAGCCTTACTACAGACTTCCCTACAGTAGAAGAGGTTAATTACCTGATTGATAATCTTCCGGAAATGAATGCCGCTAAGGCCGATACTATTTTTGCCAACATTATGCTGCGTGCTAGTGAGGCAGAAACCACTCCGGAGCCTAAAGTGCGCAAACTGCACTGGAGGCGCTACACAGCAATTGCGGCATGTTTTGCGTTGCTTGCTACGTCAGGGTGGTTTTATTTGCAAAGTACTCAGCCTATGGTTAAACCCATGCTTAAGCTTAATGGCACTGAGATTACCCTGCAACTTGAAAATGGCGATATACAGGTAATAACCGAAGATGGCACGATACAAATTATGGATGCCGAAGGCAACATAGTAGGTAACCAGGATAAAACGACTATTGCATATAGTAAGGATGCCGATGTAGGCCACCTTGCTTATAACACGCTTAAAATACCTTACGGCAAGCGCTTTCAATTAAAGCTGTCTGATGGTACAGTTGTGCACCTTAATGCAGGTACCACGCTTAAATATCCTGTAAAGTTTTTGGCAGGGCAGGAGCGTACGGTTTATCTTGATGGTGAAGCCTTTTTTGATGTTGCCAAAGATAAAAAACACCCGTTTATAGTAAGTGCTAACGATCTTAATGTAAGGGTATTGGGTACACATTTTAACGTATCTAACTATGCCGAGGATGATAATACCGATGTGGTGCTCGTAGAAGGCTCTGTAGGGCTTTATACTGCAAACCAACAGTTTGATGCCGGTAAAAACACAGTACTTAAGCCAGGCTATAGGGGCAGGTTTTCCAAGGCTGAAAGCGAGATATCTACAAAACGTGTTGCTACAAAAATGTATACAGCCTGGATAGATGGCGACCTGATTTTTAGAGATATGACCTTTAAAAATATATGCCGAAAGCTGGAGCGCCATTATAATATTACCATAAAAATACCTAATAATAAACTGGCCGCAGAGCGCTTTAATGCCAGCTTTAAAAACCAGTCTATAGAAAAAGTGATGAGCTATTTCCACGAGCTTAATGGCTTTGGCTATACCATTAAAGATGATACTGTGATAATTAAATAACCCAAACCCTAACAAATAACCCTGAATGATTAAAAACTGACCCAAACCCAAAAGCGCATAAAAAAATCGGAAAATGCTGCGAACAAATTCCGATTGAGTAAATGATTGCATCACTAACAGAGTAAAACACAATCCATAACAAATTTATGAAAAAAAAACCTAAAGACATTGGGAGGGCTCTCCCTTTGTTTAAAATTGACCTAAAATTGAAACTAACAACCCTACTGTTTTTGGTCGCCATGTTTAATATGAAGGCTAACTCCTACGCCCAGAGCAAGGTAACCCTTGATGTAAAACGCACAACCGTTGAGGCGGTTATAGAGGCCATAGAGCAAACTACCGATTTTCGTTTTGTATATAATGTAACCGATGTAGACCTTACACGCAGGGTAACCATTAGTGTAAAAGATGGCGAAATAGGCGCAGTGTTACAAAAAATATTTAAAAAAACCGATACTGATTTTTTAGTGCGCGGCAGCCAGGTAATACTTAAAAAAGGTAATTCTCCTGAAAATGCCAATATAGCTTTTCAGGAAATTATAAAAGGTAAGGTGGTAGACGAAAACGGCCTGCCATTACCCGGTGCTACCATTATGGAAGAAGCCACTAAAAAAGCGGTTACCGCAGATATTGAAGGTAACTTTGAAATTAGTGTTAGCAGTCCGGATGCCGTAATTGTGGTATCTTATCTTAGCTATGAAACCAAAAGGTTTGCAGCCTCTCAAAACCCGGGTACAATAACTATGGTACCCGATATGGGTCTTGTAGAAGAGGTAGTTGTTGTGGGCTATAGCACCACATCTAAAAAAGATGTAACCGGTGCAGTAGGCTCAATACAGGCTAAAGATATGAACCAGGGAGCCATAACCAGCCCTTTGCAATTAATAGGTGGCAAACTTGCCGGTGTAAACGTAAGCCAAACGGGCAGCGAACCTGGATCTGCACCCTATGTAAGGATACGCGGTGTGTCTTCGCTAATTGGTGGTAGCGACCCGCTTGTGGTGGTAGATGGTGTGCAGGGCGATACTGGCCTGCTTAGCCAGATAGCACCGGGCGAAATTGCATCTATAGACGTGCTTAAAGATGCCAGTGCCACATCGGTATACGGTTCTCGTGGTGCAGCTGGTGTAATAATCGTTACCACAAAAAGGAGCAAGGCAGGTACTACATCGGTAGAATTTAGTGCTAATACTTCTTTTGACTTTATTCCTAAAAAGCTTGATATGCTTAGTGCCGACCAGTGGTGGGCAGAGGCCCAGCTTGTAGGGGTACCTGCATCGGCTAATCATGGCTCAAATACAGACTGGTTTGATATCATGACGCAAACCGGCGTTACCCAAAACTACAACCTGTCTTTTGGCGGTGGTACAGAAAAATTTAACTACAGGGCATCATTAACCGCTATCCTTCAGGATGGTGTGGTTATAGAGTCTAATAATAAGCGCTATATAGGCCGTATTCAGGCACAGCAGCTTGCGCTTGATGATAAGCTTAAGCTAACGTTTAATCTAAATTCCGGCACCAGCGATGTTACCCGTATGGTATCGAGCATAGGCCGTGCAGCGTTTACATCAAACCTTATTACCAATGCCTACCTTATGCGCCCTACAGACCCGGTGTTTAATACAGATGGCAGTTATTTTACAGATCCTAATGTGTTTCAATATCTTAACCCGTATGCTGTTACACAAACAGTAACCGATGAAGAGCAGTATGATAATTTTCTTGGTAGCCTGAGGGCCGACCTTCAACTTACAAACGACCTTAGCGCAGCATGGTTTGGCAGCTGGAAAAAAGCGGCTAATACCATAGGGTTCTTCCTTCCGGTAGCATCTACAAGCGCTAATGCCATAGACCAGAAAGGTTTTGCCAACATCCGAAACGACAGGCAAAGCGAAAAGCTGATGAACATGAGTCTTAACTACAAACATGATTTTGGCGACCATTATCTTGATGTATTAGGATTATACGAATGGCAAAATCTAACTTACCAGGGCAACTATGCACAGGCAAGAGGCTTCATAAATGATGTAACTACCTACAATGCCCTTCAGCTTGGCGATATGAGCAGGGTATTGCCGGGCGATATTTCATCGTATAAAAACGACAGGACCATTGCATCATTCCTGGGCCGTGTAAACTATACGTTTATGGACAGGTATTTGCTTACAGCCAGCCTTAGGCGAGACGGAGCATCGGTATTTGGTGCTAACCACAAATGGGGTAACTTCCCATCGGCATCGGTAGCATGGCAAATAGAAAAAGAGCCGTTTATGGCTAACCAGTCTTTAGTTAATGAACTTAAGCTGCGTGTAGGCTATGGTGTTGTGGGTAACCAGCAATCGCTTGGGCCACAAAACTCGCTGTCGCTTGTAGGTGCCAGTGGTGTAACATATTTTGGTGGCCAACAAATTACCAACTACGCGATTACACAAAATGCCAATGCCGACCTGAGGTGGGAAACTAAAAAACAGGCTAACATAGGTATAGATTTTTCAATGCTTGACCACAGGCTTCGCGGTACTGTAGATGTTTTTACAGCCAAGACAGATGACTTGTTATTTAATTATACGGTGCCACAGCCACCGTTTCCGTACCCAACCATTTTGGCAAACGTGGGCAGTTTAAGGAATGAAGGTATAGAAGCCTCATTAGCCTATGACCTTATTGATACCGAAGATATAAGTCTTACCCTTGCCGGTAATGTAACGTTGCTTCGCAATAAAGTGCTTAGCCTTAGCGGAAGCATTAACGGTGTACCGCTAAATACTAACAATGTAGCATGGGGGCCTAATACTTATCTTATTGAAGGCCAGCCTATAGGTGTGTTTAATATACTGCACCACACGGGTAAAAACGACCAAAACTCTGAAACTGTTCTTGATGTTAATGGCGATGGTGTTATAGATCAGGGCAACACAAGCCCGGACAGGCAGCTATCGGGCCAGTCTTTACCTAAGTATACTGTTTCATTTAACCCTACATTCCGTTATAAAAACTTTGATTTTTCCATGTTATGGAGGGCATCCGGAGGTAACAAGGTATACAACAGCCTTCGTGCAAGCTTAAGTTATGAAGAAAACATAGGTAAATCTAACATACTTGCCAGTGCAGTGCCGCTTGGCCTGTTTACATCGCAATACGGCTCAGACCTTTGGCTTGAAGACGGTTCGTTTATCAGGCTTGATAATACTACCGTAGGTTACAACATTAACGTGGCCGATAACAAGTATATAGATGGCATAAGGCTATCGGTAACGGGCAATAACCTGTTGCTTATTACAGATTATTCGGGCATTGACCCAGAGCTAAACTTTACAGGTGGTAACGGTGCCGGTGGAGATAACGGTATTTACCCCCGCACCAGGACTATTGCTGTAGGCTTAAATGTAAGATTTAAATAACTATGAAAATGAAAACCAGATATATATCAATATTTGCAGCAATGGGGCTATTTATGCTTGCAGGCTGTACTGATGTTAGCGAAGACGTTTATGACAAATATACCGCAGATGACTTTTATGGGTCAGAAGAAGGCTCAGACGTTGCCCTTGCCGGCGTTTATGCGCAAGTAGCCGGTAACTGGGGCGGAGTAGGGTATGCCGGTGCTGATCTTGGCTGGTATGACCTTAACAGTATGAGTGCCGATGAACAGGTTATACCGCACCGCACCACAGGCGACTGGGGTACAGAATTTGCCCGCACTTACAAGCACGAGTGGCTGCCTACAGATGCTATGGTTAACAACACATGGAACTGGCTTTATAAGTCGGTATTTACGGCTAACCTTGCCGTTGAACTGCTTGAAAATGCCGAAGCCGACCAGTCTAAAATTGCCGAAGCGCACGTGCTTAGGGCTTTTTTTTACTATTTGCTGATAGATGATTATGGCAATGTGCCTTTTTATACAGAAAACACTATTACCGTAGACCAGATACCACAGGCCAGCCGCCAGCAGGTATATGATTTTGTGGTAAGCGAGCTTACTACTTATGTAGGCCACCTGTCTCCGGATAAAGGTGGTGCTTACTACGGCAGGTTTAATAAGTGGGCAGGCTATATGCTTCTTGCTAAAGTATACCTTAATGCAGAGGTGTATACCGGTACGGCAAAATGGCAGGAATGCCTTGCAGCATGCCAGGTAATAAATGAAGGGGGCTTTACACTCCACACCGGCGCTGCAGATTCGGCAAATCCGTTGGGCTATAAATATTTTGAGTTGTTTGGCGATACAAACCCAACAGATGAAACTATCCTTAGCATGTTTGCTACCGTTAACGTGGTATCGCGCAATATATATGGTGTGCGCACCCTTTATGGCCCGCATGCACAAACGTTGTTTGGCTACAGCGGCTGGAACGGCACCATTATCCCTAAAGATTATTTTGAGAAGTTTGACCCTGCAGACCACAGGAGGAATCAGTTTTTATTTGGCGACCAGGGCGGAGGCGTAAATTATACGCTTGATGTGGCATCGCTTGATAACCCGGGCGCTGCGCCTATGGCCGGTGTGCGCTGCCTTAAGTTTTACCCCGCAGGCACTATGGATGGCGGAGGGGCAAGCAACGATTTCCCTATTTACCGTTATGCAGATGTACTGCTTATGATGGCCGAATGTAATGTAAGATTGGGCAATAGCGTTGCAGCCAAACCTTTTGTAGACCAAATACGCGAGCGTGCCGGTTTAAGCGCACTTGCTGCTAACCCAACACTTGTAGATATTTATAACGAGCGTGCTTTTGAGCTTCATTTTGAAGGCCACCGCAGGCAGGATATGATACGTTTTGGTACGTTCCTGCAGCCTAACCTTTTTAGGGGCGCTTCTCAGGAGTACAAAAAATTGTTTCCAATACCTACATCGGCGCTGGATGCCAACCATGGGCTTCAGCAAAATCCGGGCTACTAACATAATACATTTATCATGAAACATTATATAAATAAGCTTATAGCAGGCTGTGCCATATTGTTTATGGTAGCGTCATGCTCTGATGACGATACACTTACCGTATTGCAGGAAGTTAACTTTGATGGCGATGTAATTGCTACACCCGCAACCGTGGTGCTTACACCCGATAATAGATATGAAGCCGTTACCACAATTTCGTGGGATGGCGTTCGGTTTCCTGTAGACGCACCGGTAACGTATGCCTTGCAGTTTGATGTACCGGCCGATACCATAGGCACCTCTGCCTGGGCAAATGCTACTACCATAGCGGTAGGCGAGGACGTATTGAGCAAAACTTTTCAGGGTGCCGACCTTAATGAAATGGCAATAGATTTTGGCCTTCCGCAGGATGTAGCCGGGCAGCTTGTAGTGCGCGTTAGCGCTACTATGAACCGCACAGTATATTCTCAGGCTATTGTGCTTACCGTTACACCATTTGTACAGGTAATAACCCAAACGGTACTGTATATGCCAGGCCAGTATCAAAACTGGGATCCTGCAACTGCATCTAAACTATATGCAGTTGATGCAGGTGTTTTTAGGGGATTGGTAACATTTCCGGCAGATGCGCTTGAGTTTAAATTTACCAATTTACCAAACTGGGATGAGTTCTATGGCCCTAACGGCACCGGAGGCATAGCTTTTATGGCCGATGGCAACCTTTTTGCCCCGGCAGCAGGCTCTTATCAGGTAACGGTAGATCTTAACACGTTAAGCTATACGCTTACGCCTTATAGCTTTGGTATAATAGGTACTGCTACACCTGCCAGTTGGGATGCTGATACCGATATGGTTTGGGACCACCAAAATGAGCAATGGACCTGGACAGGCAACTTGGTATCGGGCGCGTTGAAATTCCGACTTAATGACGGATGGACTGTAAACTATGGTACAGATGCTAATGGCACTACCATGCTTTTTGATAACCAGGGGGCTCACAATGTAACCGAAGCAGGTAATTATACTGTAGTTTTTTCGTTAGGTGACTATCCTGTGCCTACTGCGCCCGGCAGTAGTTTTCCGGCTACGGCAACTTATAGTGTAACACTAAATTAAAATTTTTATAATGGCATTTAAAAACACAAGTTTTTTGGGTTGAGTTTTAAAGCATCCCTCCCCTGATACAGGAGGGGTGCAATGCCATTATTACATAAAAAAGAAATAAAGATGAAAATATATAAAATGTTCCTTTTATTATTTGCTATGGCCTTTTTATCGTGCAGCGATGACGATGGGGCTTTGGCACAAACGTTTGATTATGAGCAGTACGGTTCGGCTTTTGCAAACATGCCGGCTGCAAAAGATGCCGTTATATACCAGGTTAACATCCGCTCTTTTAGCCCCGAGGGCAATCTGAATGGCGTTAGGCAAAAATTAAGCTATATTAAAGACCTGGGTGCTAACGTTATATACCTTATGCCCATATACCCAATAGCCCAAATTAACCAGGCCGGAGCTAATGGCTCGCCTTATGCAGTGCAGGATTATAAAGGGATTAACCCAAATTTTGGTACGCTCGAAGACCTTCGTGCACTGGTTAACGAAGCCCACCAGATGGATATGGCCGTAGTGCTTGACTGGGTAGCTAACCATACAGGTTATGATAATGCCTGGATAACCCAGCACCCAGACTGGTATGTGCTTGATGCAGAGGGCGGTTTTACACCACCCCCGGGTACTAACTGGGCCGATGTGGCACAGCTTGATTTTACCAATAAAGATATGCGCAAAGCCATGATAGACAGTATGGCGTATTGGGTGTATAATGCTAATATTGACGGTTTCCGTTGTGATGCCGCCGATTATGTATCACAAAGCTTTTGGGCAGAGGCCAATACTGCCGTTAGGAGTATTAAAAAGAACCAACATCTTATTATGCTTGCCGAAGGTACAAGGATGAATCACTTTACCGCCGGATTTGATTATACCTTTGGCTTTGGTTTTTTCCATGCGCTCGAAACTACTTTTAGCGATAACCTGCCTGCTACAAACCTACAGGATGCCAATGCCGCCGAGTATGCAAACAACTATAACGACAACTGGCGTATTGTGCGCTATACCACAAACCATGACGTAAACCTGTCTGACGGTACACCATTAGAATTGTTTAATGGAGCTAATGGCTCAATGGCAGCGTTTGTAGTAGCTTCTTACATGAAATCTGTGCCTATGATTTATAACGCACAGGAAATAGGTTATAACCAGCGCATTGATTATTTTAGCGACACCGCCCCAATAAACTGGAGCAACCCTAATAACGACATGCTTGCCCAGTACAAACAGCTTATTGCTTTCCGCAAGAGCAGTAAAGCGGTGAAAGAAGGTACGTATACCGGTTACAGCAGTAATGCCGTAAGTGCCTTTACCATGGAAAAAGATGGCGAAAAAGTGCTGGTTATTGCTAACCTTACTAATGCCGATACAAACTATATACTGCCTGCACAGCTTAGCGCCACAACCTGGACAAATGCACTTACAGGAAATACGGCTGGGCTTACATCAAACATAAGCCTTGCACCTTACCAATACTGGATACTGAAAAACTAATTAGAATATCATGAATTTAAGCCTGAAATCCACTTTACTGTTACTTATTGCCCTGTGCCCGTTTTTTGCGGTAGCACAAACCATTACCTCGCCCGATAAAAATTTTTCAATGCAATTTGCATTGAAAGATGGTGTACCCACGTACCAGCTTACTTACAAAAACAAGCCGGTTATAAAACAAAGCACCCTGGGTGTTGAAGTAAAAAATGCTGCTTCATTTATAGATGGCTTTACCATTACAAATACAGCGCAGGCATCTGTCAACGATACCTGGGAGCCGATAATGGGCGAGCAAAAAACCATCCGTAATAATTATAATGAACTTGCGGTTACATTGTCTCAGTCAAAGAACAACAACCGTTATATTATTATAAGGTTCAGGTTGTTTAACGATGGGCTGGGTTTTAGGTATGAATTCCCTAAGCAGGACGGGTTAAGCTACTTCATCATTAAAGAAGAGCATACCGAGTTTAAACTTGCGGGAGACCATAAGATATTCTGGATTCCGGGCGATTATGATACTAATGAGTATGCCTATACTACATCAAAAATATCTGAGATACCTGCATTGCAAAAAAAGGCTACTATCGAGATTAATGCCCAGAGGCCTATAGAAAACCCATCGGTGCAAACCCCAAGTATGATGAAAAGCCCTGACGGTTTGTATATCAACATTCATGAGGCAGGTCTTATAAACTATCCGGCCATGCAGCTTAATGTAGATGCCGCAACACTAACCATGAGCAGCCACCTAACGCCCGATGCTGTGGGAAACAAGGGCTATATGCAAACGCCCCAATCATCGCCATGGCGTACTATTGTAGTAAGCGATAAAGCTACCGATATACTGGCTTCAAAACTTATCCTAAACCTTAATGAGCCTACAAAATATAAAGATGTATCCTTTATTAAGCCGGTTAAGTACATAGGCGTTTGGTGGGAATATTTTGTGGCAGGCCGCAGTACATGGGCTTATGGTAAAGAAAA
>JAZKDS010000291.1:1463-4527 GCA_040387455.1 Bacteroidota bacterium | reverse complement strand
GTAAGCCCCAGTATGTTGACAATTTCATACTCATTACCTACAGATATGGTATAAAGGCAGGTTTGTTTTGTATAGCCATCGCCGGTGCTTAAAATAGCATCCAGAATAATATCGGCCCTGATGCCCTCGGCGGCGGCCTCTTTATCTTTGCCTAATTCCCTTAAAAAGAAGGAGCGGTAGCCCATAAGGCTCAGGTCAAACGGATAGCCTTTAAGCGCCTCGGTGGTAAGTGACACTACACGCTGCATTTCTTTTTTGCTGAGGTTATCGGTGTTTATTAGCGTCCTGATTACCTGTATGCTATCTGATGTGTAATAGGGATTGTAGTCCTCTCTAAACGAATAGCCGTAATACAAATGCTGTTTTTCTTCTGTAGTCAGGGTAGCATCACCTTTATTGTAGCGGCTAAAAAGCTTGTCATAATAAAAATCTGAACTTTTATTATTGATGTTTTTTTCTATAATAGTAAAGTCGGGCTTTAAATAATAAACCGTGTCCTGGGCATAGAGTAGTGCTGTGCCCAGTAACAGCACAAGGGTGAGCAGCTTTTTCATAATTTAGGTGATTAGCCGTAAAGTTACTAAAAAAGCCTCCTTTTTAGGGAGGCTCTATATAAAATTCTAAAGATCTAATAGTTTAAACTAAAATTTCCAGTCAAACTCGTCTTTATTGTTAATGGCAGCACCCAGTTCTACACGCACCACCTCGTTATACTCCACCTGGAATATAACCCAGTTGGCTTCGTTAAAGTTGTTATCGGTAATATCAAAGGTTTCGGTTTCAAAATCTTTTATGCCACCGGCTATCAGCTTTGGTTGTATAGCAGCCCATGTTTGGCCAATAACTTTCTCAGAAAAAAGCTCTAAATCTTTTGCCGATGCTACAATGTAGCCCAGTTTAAAATCTTCCTCTACATAAAAAGTAAGGCGTAGCTTTTTATCGTCATACAGGTAAATATTGTTGTTTTCGTCATCTTTAAACTGGCGCGACGGTTCGCCATACAGGGCTTTTACATCTTTTTCTTTCATGCCGAACACCAGTCCGTCAATGCCTGATTTAAGTTTTATTTTCATACTGATATGTTTGTAGATTATTGTTTAGGGTTTGTTACCCGGATTGCAAAGATACTATTTAGCGACTTAACTATATACTACAAACCGCAAACTGTTATACTACATGGTTACATATACCCAGCCTACAATAGGTTCAGGATAATCAGGGTCGTTTAGTTCCAGCACAAAATAATAGGTGCCGTTTGGCACAGTTGTGTTTTCGCTGCCCACTTTATCCACACCGGCAACGCCATCCCAGTCGGGCATGCTGTGGTTGCCTGCCCATACAAGGTTACCGTAGCGGTTATAAATGCTCATTTTAAAATTGAGGAATATATTGCGCAGGCCTTCTACAAAAAAGGAGTCGTTATAGCCATCGGCATTTGGCGTTACATAATTATAGGTAACAGGAGCACACTTTTTAGTGTATAGTAAAAACGAAGCCGTGGTATGGCAGGTGCCGTTATCAAGGCGTACATAAATGCGCTCCGGGTTTTGTGTAGTGCTGTATGATGAGGTATTGTTGATGTGGCTAAGCGCCTGATCGGCATCAGACTGGGAGTGGTAAAACGTAACCGTTTCATCATCATAATTTTTCAAGGTTTCGGCGTAGTCTGAAAAATCAAACAAACCCAGCCCAAAGCCTTTATCGCAGGTAATGATATCTTCGGGCTGTGCAATTTCCGGCGATAAAATAAGGGTTGTGGGGAGGGTGAAATCATTATTGTTTTCGTCAAATTCCATAATAATACCCGTGCCATCGCCAATGTCGTCTGCCACAAAGGTTAGGTCAAAATCAAGCGGAATGCCTACAGGTATAGTGAGCAAAATAAAACCCTCTTCGCCTTGGCCCGGAGGTAAATCGGTTGTTGTTTCGGTATATTCTAAAAACTGGCCGTTTGCATAAATACTTACCGGAGTGCCTGCGGTCAGCACAACCGATGTACTGTTATTAGTTACCGTATAATGCACATGCAGTACGCGCGAGTTACACTGTTTATAAACATCATCAATGCTTACAATGGCATCGGCACACGGAATGCTTACCAAATCAAACTGAGCAGTGCCATAGCAGCCATGTACATCGGTAAGGCGCACAAAAATGGTTTGCGGATTTGCCGTAGCCTCAAACGCCGATGTATCGGTTATAAAATCTGTCCCTTCCTGCGCTGCAGCTAATGTGGTATAAAATGTTATAACATCGGTATCGTTTTGTTTTAACGACTGGGCATAGGCCGAAAAATCGAAGATACCAAAGTCTACAACGGCACACGCTGTAATATCCTCAGGGTTTTGCAGCGTAGGAGATACCCACACTGTGCCGTTGTATATAAAAAAGTTATTCTCTTCGTTAATTTCATCAACGGTGCTGTTGCCGGTACCCATAAGGTCATCGGCTATAAGTATAATCTGGAAATCGTTTGGTTCACCGGCAGGCAGGGTAATGGTATAGGTGCCGCTCTCGCTACCTCCAATAGCTATATCGGCAGTGGTTTTAAAGTAGCCGTAATAATCGCCGTTGAGGTAAACAGATACTGGAGTATCTGCCGGCAGCACATCGGTAGCTTCATCATCATTATGCATGGTATAGTTAACGGTAAAGGTGCGGCTGTCGCATTGCTGGGCCACATCAAAGTTAACGGTGGCATCGGGTGCAATACTAAACAGGCGGGTAACAATGGTGTTTATCATTACAAAATCGGCTCCGGATGTAAGCTTTATCTGTGCCGAGGTGTCACCAATATCTACATAATCAGATACGTCATAAATATCAAGATCCATGTTCCACAACTCAGCAGATCCCGTTACGGTATTGGTGCTGTTAAAAGCGTTTGTGGGTGGATTTAGCGCGTTGCTAAGCGGGTTTCCGTTTATGGTAAGGGTCTCACTGTCGTTAAGTGCAATATCGCCTTCCCAGGCTACAAACCCTGTTTTAGCGCCTATGTTGTCTATTATATTAAGCCCGTTAAGCGTTATGTTAACCTCATCAGGCACAAACTGCATGCCGTCAT
>JAZKDS010000291.1:0-1453 GCA_040387455.1 Bacteroidota bacterium | reverse complement strand
AGATAATCGTCAACTATACAACATAAATTTTTCATATTCAATATTATCATTTTTATATACCACCACAATTACCCAGCCGCCAAAATTTGTCCCGTTTTGGCAATAAGCATTTACAGATGCCGGCGTATCTTGGTTTATAAGAGCGGTAAGGTCAAAGTCAGATACAGTATAATTGCCAATGCCGGTACTCTGCACCATGGTGGTAACATCGGCGAATGCTCCAAAATAAGGGCGCGTAACCCCATTTGAGTTAAAAGAAACATCAAAAACCCGCTGGGCCGTTACATTAGTGCCGTTAAGTTTAATATTAAGGTCTCCGGGGCCAGAGCCTGCCCAGTACAGGTAAGCGGCTTCTACAACATCGCCGTTATTAAGATCGAGTGCAGCCGATGATGATGTGAGTATAGTGCAGGGAGGGTAAAAATCGTTGGTGTATTTATTGGTCTCGGTATTGAGCGTATTGCCCGCAAAAGTAAAATCATACCGGCCGTTAAATTGCTTGTATAATGTAATGTCTACCTGGCTGTGGGCCAAAAAAGTACAAAATAGCAGGGCAAAAAACAGGCGTAATTTTATTTTCACGGCAAAAAATTTCATTAAAAATAAGGATTATTTGGTAAAGCCCAATTTTTTTGACAAAAACAACAAAAGGATGGTGTAGATGTTATTATGGCAGGGTTAACGGGCTAATGCCGATTTATTTTTTATTTTTACGCTTTAAATTTTCTACTGTCACTAAGGTTTTATAAGTAAAACGGATAAAAGTAAGCTTAAGATAAAGTCTGCATATATATGTGCAGGTTTATTAGTCAAAAATATGTATACAGTAAGGCACTATACCCCGCAGGATTTTGAGGCATGGAACAATTTTGTTGCGGCCTCTAAAAACGGTACATTTTTGTTTAACCGTGGCTTTATGGAATATCATGCCGATAGGTTTGCTGATTATTCTATTATGGTGTTTGAGGGGCAAAAGCCAATGGCTCTATTACCGGCAAACAGGGCTGGGGCTATAGTGCATTCTCATCAGGGGCTTACGTATGGAGGATTAATACTTGGCCAAAAGGCCCGGCAGGAAACCGTTATACTTTTGCTTAAAAGTATTTTATGTTATCTTGAAAAACAGGGTATTAAAACCTTTACCCTAAAAACTATTCCGGCCATATACCACAAAACTCCGGCACAGGAAATAGAATATGCCTTATTTTTAGCCAGGGCTATTGTAGTAAGGCGAGATTCGCTCTCAGTTATAGAAAATGCCTCTAAAATTAAAATAGCCCATAACCGTATGGAGGGTGTTAAAAAAGGTTTGGCAAATAATTTTACGGTTATTGAAAGCCAGGATTACAACGCTTTTTGGCAAGATTTGTTATTACCTAACCTTACCCAAAAGCACAATGCTCTGCCGGTACATACACATGTAGAGATGAAAAGGCTGCATGAGCTTTTTCCT
>JAZKDS010000290.1:1163-6264 GCA_040387455.1 Bacteroidota bacterium | reverse complement strand
TTTGTTTTACCTGCCACAGGTGCAGGATCCGTCAACTTTTATTTATGTAATGCTGGGGGCCATGTGCTTTTATATGCCTACCATATCCTTAAGTAATTCGGTATCATATACCGCGCTTAAAAATAATGGTAATGATGTAGTTAAAGATTTTCCGCCCATACGCGTGTGGGGTACTATAGGCTTTATTGCTGCCATGTGGATAACCAACCTTACCGGTAGCAAGGCTAATGAGTACCAGTTTTATATTGCCGGCCTTGGGGCTGCTGTACTTGGGCTTTATGCTTTTACACTGCCTAAATGTCCGCCGCAAAAGCTTAGTGAAGAAAAAGCTACATTGGCACAAACGTTAGGGCTTGAAGCGTTTAAACTTTTTGGTAATTATAAAATAGCATTGTTTTTTGTGTTCTCTATGTTTTTAGGAGGCGCATTACAACTAACTAATGCTTATGGTGATGTGTTTTTAGATGAGTTTAAGCATTTTCCTAAATATGCCGATTCATTTGTAGTAGAGTATTCTACCATAATTATGTCAATATCTCAAATAAGTGAAACACTTTTTATACTTGCCATTCCTTTTTTCCTGAAACGTTTTGGCATCAAGCAGGTAATGCTTATCAGTATGCTGGCGTGGGTGTTGCGTTTTGGGCTTTTTGCTTATGGCGACCCTACAACAGGCCTGTGGATGATAGTGCTATCGTGTGTTGTGTATGGTATGGCGTTTGACTTTTTTAATATCTCAGGATCATTATTTATAGAAACCAGCACAAGTGCCAGGATACGCTCTTCGGCGCAGGGTCTTTTTATGATGATGACTAATGGCTTTGGTGCCATTATGGGAAGCTTTACCGCAGGGTGGGCTATTGATAAGTTCTTTACCAAATCATTTACTACTACAACAGAGCTTGCCGGTTTTTTAGATACTGATGCTGCCAATGGACACATGCTCGAATTTGTAAAAGGACAGGGTAAAACAGTAACTAACGGTATTTTTGATAGTGCTGTAATGATGAAAGACTGGCATACTATATGGCTTGCCTTTGCGGCTTATGCACTTATTATAGCTGTTGCTTTTGCTATAATGTTTAAACACAAACATGAGCCGGAAACGATTACTACAGTTTCTCATTAAGATTATTAGATGGTTAGTATCTTAGATTTTTATACTGACTGGACATACATAAACAAGAAGAGCTGCAGTAATGCAGCTCTTCTTGTTTATGTAAACTATCATTAAAATCGAATTATCGAATTATCAGATATACTAACCATCTATCTAATCATTGCAAAGTGCCCGCGGTATTCTTTACCATTTTGGCGGCGTACTACAAACCAGTAATCTGTAGAAGGCAGATCGTACCCGTTAAGAGTGCCATCCCAGCCGATACTATCGGCGCCAAAGCCGGTAATCATTTTGCCATAACGGTCATAAATATATACCATAAGATCTGGCTCAGATAAAGATGAGAACTTAATGCGCCAGGTTTCGTTTATACCATCTTTATTTGGGGTAAAAAACCTTGGATACGTAAGCAGGTAGGTGGTTTCCATTTGGAGGTCGCAGCCGTAGCTGTCTTTTACAAATATAACATAGCTGCCCGGCTCAAGGCCTATAAACACATTGCTGTCCTGGTAGTGTATGCCGTCTATAGAATATTCAAAACTTTCAACAGAGGCTGTAGTAGGTTCGGTAATTACGGTTATAATATTGTCAGATTCTGTCCAGTCCTGTATGTCAATAGCGGTTATTACCGGCAGGGCCGTTGTAAATACCTGTACTGTTTTAGATGCTATACATCCGGCGGCATTCATGGCAGTAACCGAGTAATCGCCGGCTTCGGTTACAGTAATTTCACGTGTAATTTCACCCGTAGACCATAGGTATTGCACATAGCCTGCATCGGCCACCAGGGTTATTTCGCTGCCGTCGCACACATACCATTCGTCCTGCATTTGCAGTTCGCTGTTCTCGTTTAGTATAAGGTCAAATTGCGTTATGGCATAGCAGGTAAGGCTGGTGTTGTGCTGCACGCGTGCATATATGGTTGTTTCGCCAGTTGTTAAGGTTGTAGATAGCGGGCTAAGGTTTTGGTCGGCATCGTTATATGAGGCGTGATAGCTCAGGGTAACATTTGCAGGATCCTGGCCGTTTAATATAAATACGTCCTGAGCACTAAGGTCAAAAGTTTCTACACCATCGCTGCCGGCATCGCACAAAGAAAGATCGGGCGTAGGGAAAGCGTTGACCAATGACGGAATTTCGGCTACGTTAAAATCATAAGGCTGGCTGTTGCCGCATGGGTCTGATACATATATGGTATATGTTGCAGATTCCAGGCCTAAAAATGCATTGCTGTTGCCGTTTGCAATGGTAAAAGGATCTCCGTTTTTTGCCACAATTGTATAATCAAGCGGCTCAACGCCCACAGCGTTTACCTGTACATCGCCCGAAACACCTGTGCAGGTAAGGCTTTCTACGCCCAGTATCTGCACGCCATCTACATAATCAAACTCATACATAACCTCAGAGCAGGTTTTTGTAGTGTTATTGCCCGGTGTAAAGGCTATATGCGTTTTTACAATGCGGTAATGTGCCTGCGGGTAGAGCAGGGTATAATTTATACTGTTGTTTGTAAGCATTACAGCACAGTTTGCATTGTACTGGTCAATATACAGTTCATCTGTACCCGGGTGGCCCCAAAAATCAGGGGCAATTTCTTTTTGCAGCCAAAAAAGCATGCCGGCGCCATTTGCGGTGTGGTAAAGGCTTACGTCAAAAGAGCCGCAGTGTGGCGTTACCGAAATATCATTTTGTGTGATGGCATAGGCAGGTATGTTAACTGTTTTTGTGGCGTTTTGGCATGTGGTAACAATACTGAAAGTGTAGGTACCCGGTGGCATATTATCCATGGCAAATTCGCCATCGTCGTTTATAAAAGACGAAACATTATAGGGCAGGGTATAAGGTGCCCCTGTTGGGGCCGCTGTTATAATTACTGATGTTACAAGCTGTGGTGTCTGGCTTATTTTTACAGTACCAAAGCCTATGGTACAATCGGGCCTTGGTAACGGGTTAAGGGCCGGGCCTGTATATTCGGGTATTATTACGGTAAGCGGCGGATATGTATTGCCGCAGGTATCGGTCAGTTCAAAAATATAAGTGCCGGGTGGCAGGTAGTTAACGACAAGCCCTTCGATAGGATCATAAAATTCTGATACATCATATGGCAAATCTTCATCAAGCTCTGGTGGGGCAGTTGTAATTAATGCTACCTCAATATCATGATTGGGTATGTAAATAGTTACATAGCCCAGGTTGTCTATGCAATTTATATTAATGGGTACAGCTTCGGGCTCTACAGGCTCTTCGGGTGGTTCGTGCTCATAGGTGCTGCTAACACTTCGGCCGCAGGCATCGGTGGCGGTATAGCTGTATACGCCAAACGGAATCCAGTTGTCTTCGTTACCAAAAGTTACAACATCGCTATAAGGGCCAGGATAATTGATATTAAGCTGTGCGGGGTCAAAACCGTCAGGTGTTGCTGTAAAGTCTAACGTCATGGGTGCCACGTAAAAAGACGGTGTAATGGCCAGGCCTTTATGGTCGCAGCCCACATCATAAACACCTGCCATTGCGCCAAATTGCACTAAAATCTGGTTGTTGAGTTGTGTAAATTCGCGGCCGCAAGCATCAGTAAAACTTACGTCATAACTAAAAAGCTGCCCATAATAGCTGGGCACCGTAGCAATTACATCTGCTTTATCAGCTCCACCCGATTCCAGGGGTTGTGTTATTGTAAATGATGGGCTGCCATCTGGCGGGTAAATTGTAAATACTACTGTAAACGGGTAATGAATTGCCGTTTGCGGAAATGTAGCGTTAATCATGGTGTTAGTTATGTACACGTGGTCGCAATCGGGCAATTCATTAAGGGCTGAGCCCGGTAGCACAGATAAATCGGGGGCTGTAGTGCCCAGATTAAATGCTTTTACCACCGCGGTGCCGCAGTTGTCTATAACTTTTATGGTATAAAGACCAGAGGCCAGATTGCTAAACGTAGCCTGTGCCTGTGCGGGTGCTGTAGATGGGCCTGCGGTAATTTCATAACTTACCACATTGCCGCTTATCATGTTTACCGTTATGCTGCCGTCATTGCAAAATGCCGGTACACTGCTAAAGCCGTAATCAAGGGGTGTGGTCTGGTCTATAATTGTAACCTCCTGCTGTGCCGTTATCGCAGAGCCGGTTTGCGTAGCTATTACTAAATAGGTGCCATCCTGCAGGCCGGTAAGGCTGCTGTTAGTATTATTAGATATGGGTACTGCCGTATTGGGCAGCAGGTATACTTTATAAGTTACAGGGCCGGGTGTGGCATTAGTGGCTGTAAAATTTAGCACACCATTACCGGGGCAGGTTTCGTTTACGGCGGTTACCGAAATAGAGAATCCCTGCGCATACAGTACCGGGGCGCATAATATTAAAAGCAGCCAGACTAATTTATTTAGTAAAGTTATACCATTTACAATTACAGTTTTCATAGTGAAAATTAAGTTATAGTACTTAATTTCAAGTTTTTTTTCCGCCACACAAGATAATTAAAATATTTTGTTTTAAAACATTGTTAATTTTTTTGTTGTATAAAGTTACGTTTTTAACATTATGCTGTATAGTAGGTTCTTAAAAAACAAATTGGGTATAATAAATGTTTGTAAATCAAAAAAATATAGTAATTTTGCAGTCCTTTTTAAGGCGATAAGCGTTTCCCAAAAAGGAATTAAACAAATTTATGTAAAACACTCCCGGTGTTTAGCCGCTTTACAGGGAAACCGGCACGGCGCGGGATACAAATTTTAATGGAGCAGACATGTCTGAACTAACAAAAACAAACGAAGAATTTCTACAAGAGTTTAACTGGCATAACTTTGAAGAAGGTATTGATCCGGTAGATGAGCAAAACCTGAGAGAATTTGAAAGCCTGGTTGAACAGACTTTTATTTCAACTGACAGTGATGAAGTAGTAGAAGGTACTGTAGTAAGAATTACTGACAGGGATGCGATTGTTGATATCAACGCAAAATCGGAAGGTGTTATCTCTCTTAACGA
>JAZKDS010000290.1:0-1153 GCA_040387455.1 Bacteroidota bacterium | reverse complement strand
TACTTATCGACGTTCGCGAAGACAAATCTGGCCAGCTGGTACTTTCTCACAAGAAAGCACGTACTATTAAAGCTTGGGACAGGGTTATCAATGCTAATGAAACTGGCGAGATCGTTAATGGTTTCGTTAAATGTAGAACTAAAGGTGGTATGATCGTTGACGTTTTCGGCATCGAAGCATTTTTACCGGGTTCTCAGATAGATGTAAAACCTATCAGGGATTACGACCAGTATGTAAACAAAACTATGGAATTCAAAGTTGTGAAAATCAACCATGAGTTTAAAAACGTAGTTGTATCTCACAAAGCCCTTATTGAGGCTGATATCGAAGTTCAGAAGAAAGAAATCATCGGCCAGCTTGAAAAAGGCCAGGTACTTGAAGGTGTTGTTAAAAACATTACTTCTTACGGTGTATTTATTGACCTTGGTGGTGTTGATGGTCTTATCCACATTACTGACCTTTCTTGGAGCCGTATTAATCACCCAAGCGAAGTGCTTGAACTTGACCAGAAACTTAATGTTGTTATTCTTGATTTTGATGACGAGAAAACACGTATACAACTTGGTCTTAAACAGCTTAACGCTCACCCGTGGGATGCACTTGATGCAAACCTTGCAATAGGCGATAAAGTAAAAGGTAAAGTAGTGGTTATTGCTGACTACGGTGCATTTATTGAAGTTGCTGAAGGTGTAGAAGGCCTTATCCACGTAAGTGAGATGTCTTGGTCTACGCACTTAAGATCTGCACAGGACTTTGTAAAAGTTGGTGATGAGATTGAAGCAGTTATCCTTACATTAGACAGGGATGACCGTAAAATGTCTTTAGGTATCAAACAACTTTCTCAAGATCCTTGGACAGATATTACATCTAAATATCCTGTAGGTTCTAAACACACAGGTACTGTACGTAACTTTACAAACTTTGGTGTATTTGTTGAGCTTGAAGAAGGTATTGATGGCCTTATCTATATCTCAGATCTTTCTTGGACTAAGAAAATCAAGCACCCAAGTGAGTTTGTTAACGTAGGTGATAAACTTGAGGTTGTTGTTCTTGAACTTGATGTTGACGGACGCAAACTAAGCCTTGGCCACAAACAAACTCAGGCTAACCCTTGGGATAAATATGAAGATAGCTTTGCTGTAGGTACTGTACA
>JAZKDS010000289.1:0-17884 GCA_040387455.1 Bacteroidota bacterium | reverse complement strand
CTGCAGTAACCATGGTAGCTGCGTGTATAAGCGCAGATACCGGTGTAGGACCTGCCATTGCATCAGGCAGCCATGTGTATAGCGGAATCTGGGCACTTTTACCACAGGCACCTATAAACAAGCACAGCATGGCAACACTAAGCCAGGTTTGGTCATACTTCCAGGCATTTTCAAGCGCTGTTTGTATATTAGTATATTCTACTGTATGGAAAAGGTATGCCAGGATAAATATGCCTATAAGGAAACCAAGGTCGCCAATACGGTTCATAATAAAAGCCTTTTTAGCGGCATCATTATATTCCTGGTTTTTGTACCAAAAGCCGATAAGCAGGTAAGAGCAAAGCCCCACGCCCTCCCAGCCGATAAACATTATAAGCAGGTTGCTGCCCATAACCAGCGTAATCATAAAGAATATGAACAGGTTTAGGTAAGCAAAAAATTTATGGATATTCTCATCATCATGCATGTAGCTGATAGAGTACAGGTGGATAAGTGTACCAATACCGGTAACAAACATTAGCCATAAAAGCGATAGCTGATCAAGCAAAAAGTTAAAGCTTACGCTAAAATTTTGCAGCGTTAACCATTCAAAAAGTTCCACTTTAACCGGAACCTTTGTACTGTTTACCTGTAAAAAGAAAAACAGGGTAACGGCAAATGATATAGCCACGGCAAAAGTACCAAGGTAGCCCGCTGCGTTTCTGCTAATTTTTTTACCAAAGAATATATTGATTAAAAACCCTGCAAATGGGGCAAATAGTAATAGTAAAGCCAAATTAATCTCCATTGGGCGTTATCCTTTTAAGTTCTTTAAGTTATCAATGTCTACACCGTTGTGGTTACGGTATACGGCTACCAGTATGGCAAGGCCCACAGCTACCTCGGCAGCGGCAACAGCCATAGAAAAGAATACAAACACCTGCCCTGCGGCATCCTGATGTAAGGTACTAAAGGCCACCAAAAGCAGGTTTACGGCATTAAGCATAATTTCTATAGACATGAACATAATAATGGCATTCCTCCTGAACAATACCCCAAAAACACCCACGCAAAACAGTAGTGTAGAGAGGTAAATGTAATTGTCGATGCCTATTTGCTGTAATATATTTTCCATATTAGCTGTTGATGTGTTCTTTTTTAGATAATAGCACCGCGCCAATCATAGACACAAGCAGTAGTATTGAGGCAAACTCAAACGGCACCATATAATCGTTTAACAATACCTTACCCAACACTTTGATAGACTGGTAATCCCGGCCTGAAACCTCATAGCGTGCAATAAACGGCTGAGATTTTACAAAGGCAGCTAAAAGTACCAATGCCACAAGGCAAAAAGATGAAACAGCCGCAATGCGCGAAAGTAATGTCTTATTTTTTTCGTTTTCTTTATTAAGGTTCATAAGCATGATGGTAAACAACATCAGGATCATGATGGCACCAGAGTATACTATTACATGTACAATAGCAAGAAAATCTGCATTAAACATAAGGTAGTGACCGGCAATTGAAAAGAAACAAAGTACCAGATAAATAGCACTATGTATAGGATTTTTACTAAGAATAGTTAACAACGCTGTACCCAGTGTAATGGCCGACAGGATGTAGAATAAAATTGTTATCATACTATTGCGCCATTTGTGGTTTAGTGTTGTTAATAGCCATTTCAAGCGGCATAACCAGTTTTTCTTTACCAAAGATAAAATCTTCTCTATTAGTGTTTGATTTTACCATTACGCGGCTTTTTGTAAGATAGATAGCCTGCTTAGGGCAAGCTTCTTCACACAGGCCGCAAAAAATGCAGCGCAGCATGTTTATCTCATAAATAGATGCATATTTCTCTTCACGGTACAGGTGCTTTTCTTCCGGCTTGCGCTCATCAGCTTTCATGGTAATGGCTTCAGCAGGACAGCTAAGGGCACAAAGGCCACATGCAGTACAGCGCTCACGGCCTTCGTCATCGCGCATAAGCATGTGCTGGCCACGGTATACAGGGCTAAGCTCGCGTGTTTCTTCAGGATATTTAATGGTAACCTTACGCTTAAAAAGGTGGCTCAGGGTAATCATAAGGCCTTTGCCTATGGCTACCAGGTAAAGACTTTCCATAAAGGTCATCTTTTTGTTGGAAACCTCCTTTTTACGTCCCGATAATGATAAACTTTCTATCGACATTGTATTATTCTTTGAGCCCTAAGGCGTTCTATACTTTAATTAAAACAATTTACCGTCGCTCCACAGTATTGCAAGAGCCGTAATAACAATGTTTGCAATGGCAAGTGGTATAAGCATCTTCCAGCCCAGTTTCATCAGCTGGTCATAACGAAAACGCGGTATCGTCCAGCGTACCCACATATAAAAGAATATGAAGAAGCATATTTTGGCAAACAGCACCCCGATGCCTATAATGTTAGCAATATTAGCACCCGCCGCCTCTTTAACCCAATCCATACCCGGATAATTGTATGCACCAAAGTACAGTACAGCAAGTATGGTAGATGAGATAAACATCGAAGCATATTCGGCAAACAGGTAAAAGCCCATTTTCATTGATGAATATTCAGTATGGTAACCACCTATAAGCTCGGCCTCACACTCGGCAAGGTCAAACGGCGTACGGTTGGTTTCTGCAAATGAACATACCAGAAATATCAAAAAGCCCACCGGTTGATAAAAAACATTCCAGTTCATGCCGTGCTGACCTGCAGCAATATCACGCATAGAAAGGCTTTCTGTCATCATTACAAGCGATATAAGGGCAAGGCCCATGGCAACTTCATATGATATCATCTGGCTTGAGGCACGCATGGCGCCCATTAGTGAGAATTTGTTGTTTGATGCCCATCCGCCTATCATGATACCATATATGCCTACTGATAGTACTCCAAATACATACAGCATGGCAATATCGATATCTGTAGCCTGAAGGATAACGGTACGGCCAAAAATGGTTAGGCTATCGCCCCACGGAATAACAGCACTTGTCATTAGCGCGGTACTCATTGAGATGGCCGGGCCTGCAACAAACAGGAACCTGTTAGGCGTGTTAGGGAAGAACTCTTCTTTAGAGAACAGCTTTAAACCATCAGCCAGTGGCTGTAGTATACCGCCTTTACCGGCACGGTTAGGGCCTATACGATCCTGGAACCACGCAGCAATTTTGCGCTCGGCAAGGGTTTCATACATGGCAAAAAGCATGGTTATGGCAAAAATCACCACAATAAAAATGCTCTTTTCTATAATTATTGCACTATCCATTTTTTAAAGTTTACGGTTTACAGTTTGCGGTTTACAGCCGTTGAATACAACAAGCGGCAACCGGTAACCAACAACCTTTATACGTTTCCTTCTTTAAATACTTCCTGTTCTTCGGGTTTAAGCGGTATGGCAGGCATACTGATTTTTTTACGGTCTCTATCGCGACCCAAAAGTATATTATGTTCTGTCTCAATAACCACCGGAGCAATGGCGCGGGTATAGTTATTTTGATTGATTACTGAATCTTTTTCAAACTTGCGTGGGCCCTCAATAATCCAGTGCGATGGCTCTTTATGGTCAAAGCGGCACTCGTTGCAAATAAATTCCTCAACTTCGTGGTACTCATCTTTACGTGCAGTAACACGCTGAATTTCGTTACCAAACATCCAAAGTGTGGTTTTACCACAGCATTTAGAACAGTCGCGGTGTGCGTTGTAAGGCTTGTTAAACCAAACTCTTTGCTTAAAGCGGAATGTTTTATCGGTAAGTGCGCCTACAGGGCATACATCTATCATATTACCGCTAAACTCATTATCAATAGCTTTAGATATGGCTGTTGAAATTTGAGAGTGGTCTCCCCTGTTCAGTACACCATGCACACGGTTGTCTGTAAGCTGGTCTGCCGTCATTACACAACGGTAGCATACTATACAACGGTTCATGTGCAGCTGAATGTTAGGGCCTATGTTTTCTGGCTCAAAGGTACGTTTCTCTTCGATAAAACGCGTTTTTGCAGCACCGTGCTTAAAGCTAAGGTTTTGCAGGTCGCACTCACCGGCCTGGTCGCACACGGGGCAATCAAGCGGGTGGTTTATTAAAAGAAATTCCGTTACACTCTTGCGGGCATCTACCACCCTTTCGGATGAGATACTCTTAACCTCCATACCGTCCATACAGCCGGTAACGCATGAAGCCATAAGCTTAGGCATAGGGCGAGGATCGGCCTCGCTGCCTTTAGAAACCTCTACAAGGCAGCAACGGCATTTGCCTCCGCTACCTTTAAGTTTTGAGTAATAGCACATGGCTGGCGGAACGCTTTCGCCGCCTATTTTGCGCGCAGCCTGCAGGATGGTGGTCCCCGGTTCTACGTCTATTTCCTGGCCGTCTATTGTTACTTTCATATCTATAATGCCTTAGCACATAAGTGCCGCAATTTAATTATTCTATATTTAAAAACTCATCTTTATCGAAGTCATACTTCTTTTCAATCAGATAAGCTAGATGCTTTTTCATCAAGTGAATATGATTGTTATCAGCTTCAAAATTCTCAAAAACAAAATCCATTACACGTTTAAAACGCTCGTTTTTCTCCGGCTTTACAGATTTAGACTCTTCCATGAACCCGTTAAAGTCATTATATCCAAAGTCTTCTGCCTTTTTATTAACACTGGTCAGATATTCTTTTATCCAATGTTCAAACTGCCTTGGGCCAACTAACATTAAAAACTGACAGTTTATGTTGTGCTTATAAATCGTTGTATTATTACTTGCACACAACTCTTGATATTCAATTGGTATCTTTTTATTCTTATCTATATCAATTATACCAATAGAAAAATTTCCTCTGCTTCTTTTAGTAACACCCTCAATAACTTCCTTGTCATTTCTTTCCTTCCGGATGAAATCTCTATTATTTATAAGCCTCCCAAAAAAATATTGGTCTGCAAAACACTCTACCCCAACTAATTTCATAATTAAAAATTAATTGGTTTCCCAAAGATTTTCAAAATTAAAGAAGGGATTCATTCCATACTCATATACATCTTCATTTTTCTCCTTCAATAATTGCTTTACTTTTGTTTCTCCATCAACATTATTAACTAAATATATATTAGTATTCTTTTTGCTCTCCTCATCCCTAAGAAACTCCTGAATTATGAAATCGCTATGTGTAACAATGAAGAACTGATTATCATTTTTATCATATTTTATACTATTTGTAAACTCCAATATATAAGGTTCAAAACAATGGGCTTCAGGTTCTTCGAATAATAATGCATTTTTATGATTACTAAGAATTGCTGCTTTATAAAAAATCAGCCTTTGCAAAGTATCTGCAATTAAGTTATATGGTAAAGTAAAAACTGTACCATCCAAGTATTCTTTAAACACCTTTAATTCACTACTTCCGCGATCCAAAAGAATCTTAAGACTGTTTTTTTCAAAAAAATCTGTTACAATTTTTCTCAGCTCTGTATCAAAGGATATTAACTCAAATAAGTTGTCTCCAAAAGGAAATTTTAATATAGTGTCAAAATAATTAGTTTTTACTGGATTTCCTATAAAATGATATTTTCTAATATCAAATCCTAACTTTGAATCTGCACTATGCATTGAATCACCATAAAGGTCTATTTCATCATTTTCAAAAGATTGAGTAAAACTATATCTTAAATCACTACTCATAGAAAAATAATGTTCTTTGTTTTGACTCAATATGATGGTTAGTAAGGCATTATTTATATTTATGCCTATTTTATCAAAAATATTTTCTTCAAAGAAAAGTTCTTTACTTTTATTAAAGCGTACTACGTCATTTATCCTAAATTCACCAAAATCAATCATCCCCAAAAGTCCTAATGCTTCAAGTATATTACTCTTACCAGCATTTGGATAACCAATAAATACATTAATCTTTTTAAACCCATCAACCTTTAAGTGTTTGATAGATTTAAAATTATTAATCTCTATGTGGTTTATTTTTTCCAATGTTTATTTAATTATAGTACAGGCTGTTTCGCAACCAAATGCTTAACCTTTTCAAAAGGCTCGGCTACAAAGTGGTCGCGGTTTTTAATTTTTTCAGGGAAACGCACGTGGTATTCAAACTCATCCCTAAAGTGGCGTATGGCTGCTGCTACCGGCCATGCTGCGGCATCGCCAAGCGGACAAATGGTGTTGCCCTCTATCTTGCGCTGTATATCCCAAAGCAGGTCGATATCTTCTTCTCGGCCGTGGCCGTTTTCTATACGGTGCAGCACTTTTTCCATCCAGCCGGTACCTTCACGGCAAGGTGAGCATTGCCCACAGCTTTCATGATGGTAAAAACGGCTAAAGTTCCAGGTGTTGCGCACCACACAGGTAGTATCGTTATACACAATAAAACCACCTGATCCCAACATTGAACCTGTTGCAAAACCACCTTCGGATAACGACTCATAGCTCATTAGCCTGTCGCCACCCTCGGCATTTTTAAAAATAAGGTGTGCAGGAAGAATAGGCACCGAAGAACCTCCGGGAACCAAAGCCTTTAGAGGCCTGTCATCCATCATGCCGCCAAGATATTCGTCTGAGTTCATAAACTCATCTACACCAAGGCCTAAATCTATTTCATATACGCCCGGGTTTTTACAATGCCCTGACGCCGATATTAATTTTGTACCTGTAGAACGGCCAATACCTATCTTGGCATATTCGGCACCGGTATTGTTTACAATCCACGGCACTACGGCTATAGACTCAACATTGTTTACCACCGTAGGATTAGCCCAAAGGCCACTAACGGCAGGAAACGGCGGTTTGATGCGCGGGTTACCCCTTTTGCCTTCAAGCGACTCTATAAGTGCGGTTTCTTCGCCACAAATGTAGGCTCCGGCACCACAATGCACATGCAGGTCAAGATCCCAGCCTGTACCTAATATATTTTTACCCAGCCAACCTGCGGCATAGGCTTCTTTAATTGCTGCTTCAAGTATGCGGTATACCCACATATATTCGCCACGGATGTAAATGTAACTTAGGTTACAGCCCAATGCGTAGCTTGAAGTAATCATGCCTTCTATCAAAAGGTGGGGTATGTACTCCATAAGGTAACGGTCTTTAAACGTACCCGGTTCAGATTCATCGGCGTTGCACACCAGGTGGCGTGGTTTGCCTGATTTTTTATCGATAAAGCTCCACTTCATGCCCGTAGGGAAACCGGCGCCACCACGGCCACGAAGACCGCTGGTTTTAACCTCTTCTACCACTTCATCAGGCGTCATGCCTTTAAGGGCTTTTTCTACAGAGCGGTAACCACCATGCTTGCGGTACACGTCGTAGGTTTTTATACCCGGTACATTAATGTGCTCTAATAATATCTTTGTTGCCATTGTTATTGTGTAATGGTCAGTTTATGTAAATCTATTTTACCGGCGCGGCAATCATCAATAAGCCCATCAACTTTTGCTTTATCAAGGTGCTCTTTATAGTAATCGCCAAGTTGTAACATAGGTGCATAGCCACAAGCGCCAAGGCACTCTACACCTACTACCTGAAACATTCCGTCAGCCGTTACTTCGCCTTCTTTAACGCCCAGCTTCTCGCAGGTATAGTCCATAAGGTTTTCTGATCCGCGAACGGCGCAGCACGATGTGCGGCAAAACTCAAACATGTACTTGCCTATAGGCTTTTGATTGTACATGGTATAAAAAGTTACTACCTCATACACCTCAATAGGCTTAATGCCAAGAATTTCGGCCACCTTATCCTGTAAGGGTATGCTAAGCCAGTTATCGTGAGCATCCTGAACTTCATGCAATACCGGCAACAGTGCCGATTTTCTTTTATCGTCAGGATAATGGCTGGCAAGCTCATCAATCCTGGCCTGTAAGGCAGGTGTTATGTTTATCTCCTGATGTACGTTACTAATTTCCATAATGTTTACGCGTCTAATTCGCCTGCAATAACATTGAGGCTTGATAATGTTGCAATGGCATCAGAAAGCATTTGCCCCCTCACCATTTCGTTAAATGCCTGGTAGTATATAAAGCACGGCCTGCGGAAGTGCAGCCTGAATGGCGTGCGGCTACCATCGGTTATTAAATAAAAGCCAAGTTCGCCGTTACCGCCTTCAACCGGATGATACACCTCAGTTTTTGGCACAGGAACCTCGCCCATTACAATTTTAAAGTGATAAATAAGCGCCTCCATGTTTGTGTATACTTCCTCTTTAGGCGGAAGGTAATAATCGGGCACATTAGCGTGAAAAGGTCCTTCGGGGAGTTTTTCCAGCGCTTGTTTTATTATTTTAAGGCTTTCCCAAACTTCGGCACTACGCACGCAGAACCTGTCATACGTATCGCCTGATTTACCTACCGGGATATCAAACTCAAAATCTTCATAAGAGCTGTACGGCTGCATAACACGAACATCATAATCTACACCGGCAGCACGTAGGTTAGGGCCTGTAAAGCCATAGCTCATAGCCCTTTCTGCACTTATAGGCCCCACATCAATAGTACGGTCCATAAAGATACGGTTACGCATCAGCAGGTTTTCAAACTCCGTCCATATGGCCGGAAATTCTTCAAGAAACTCATTTATTTTACGGAAGGCTGCAGGGCTCCAGTCCCTTTCAAAACCACCTATGCGGCCCATGTTTGTAGTAAGGCGGGCGCCACATATCTCTTCGTATATTTCGTATATTTTTTCGCGGTACTGGAATACGTAAAGGAAACCTGTAAGGGCACCTGTATCTACACCAAGAACCGAGTTACATATAATATGGTCTGCAATACGGGCCAGTTCCATTATTATTACCCTAAGATATTGTACACGCTTGGGCACTTCTATATCTAATGCTTTTTCCAACGTCATCCACCAGCCCATATTGTTTATAGGAGATGAACAATAGTTCATCCTGTCTGTAAGTGGGGTTATCTGGTAAAATGGCCTGTTTTCGGCAATTTTTTCAAAAGCGCGGTGTATGTAGCCCACGGTACCTTCGCCATCCACAATTCTCTCGCCATCCATAAGCAGGATGTTCTGAAAGATTCCGTGTGTAGCGGGGTGTGTAGGCCCCAGGTTTAGTATGGCGAGCTCGCTGCCGTCTTCGTTCTGCCTTTGCTCAATTATCTTGGCATAGCGCAGCTCTGGTGGTAATAACAGGTCTGACATTTTATATAAAAATTATTCCGTGTTAATTAGTTGCATTATCGGTTATCCTGCCAAAGAAACGGTCGTCTTTATCCGTTCTTCCGCCATCTTCCATCGGGAATTCCTTACGCATAGGAAAAGAAACCATCTCATCCATGTTAAGGATGCGCTTAAGCTGCGGATGGCCTTTAAAGATGATACCGTAAAAATCATACGTTTCGCGCTCCTGCCAGTTGGCCCCAAGAAAAAGGTTGGTTACCGAATCTACTTCAGGAGTATCGCCGTCAAGAAACGCTTTAAAGCGGATGCGCACATTATCCATCCAGTTGTGCATGTGGTATACCACGGCAAACTGGCGTTCTTTGTCGTTATCCGGGTAGTGCACGCCGCAAACATCCGTAAGGAAGTTAAAACGCAGTACACCGTCTTCTTTAAGAAAGCGCATAGCATCGTTTACCGATGCTGCCGCAACCTCAAAAGACAATATATCTTTCATCTGAACAAAACCGGTTACTTTGTCTCCAAATTTATCGGTTAGCTTTTGCTCTATTACAGTGGTTTCTAAAGCCATTATGTGATGTTATAAGAAGCCATTAATTCCTGGTACTCCGGAGAACTTCTCCTGCGTACCGACTCTGATTTTACAATGTCCTGCAGCGTTAAGATGCCGTCAAGTATCTGCTCTGGCCTTGGCGGACAGCCCGGCACATAAACATCTACCGGAATAACCTTATCTATACCCTGAAGTACCGAATAGGTATCGAATATACCGCCTGAAGACGCACATGCGCCCACAGCAATAACCCAACGAGGCTCTGCCATTTGCTCATAAACCTGCCTTAAAATAGGCGCCATTTTTTTAGCAATGGTACCCATAACCAAAAGCATATCGGCCTGGCGTGGTGAAAAGCTCATACGCTCTGAACCAAAACGGGCCAAATCGTAAGTAGAGGCCATTGTTGCCATAAACTCTATACCGCAGCATGACGTGGCAAACGGCAACGGCCAAAGTGAATTGGCACGTGCAAGACCTACAACCTCATCTAATTTTGTTGCAAAAAACCCCTGGCCTTCTATACCGGCAGGCGCTCCAACAATTTTTATATCTTTTTGATCGCTCATTGTAATTTAGTTTTGATTATCAGGCATATAATGCAAAATGTATGCCCAATACTATTCCCACTCCAGGCCTTTTTTCTTCATTACATAAAAGAAGCCCACCACTAAAAGAAACATAAAGATGCCCATTTTAGCAAGCCCCTCTACACCCATTTCGCGGAAGTTAACCGCCCATGGGTACATAAATATAACCTCTACATCAAACAATACAAAAAGGATAGCTACAAGGAAATACTTAACCGAAAACGGTATACGAGCATTACCCACCGACTCGATTCCGCATTCAAAGTTTTTATCTTTACTTAAAGAGTTACGCTTAGGCCCCAGCATGTTAGAGATTGCTATGGTACCTACTACAAAGCCTATTGCCAGTAGCATTTGCATAAATATAGGGAAGTAACTTACCTGGCTTGTTTCCATGAATTAGTGTAATAATATGTGTAACAATTCACAAATATACATGCGATATGGGCACAAATTCAACGTTTTTTCGAGAGAAAACGGAATAAAAGCTTAATTTTTATTGGTTCTAAATAATATTCAAATCTTCAATAAAATCAAAGGTTTACATAATTTGCATTATAGCATTTTGATAGTTAACAAATTACTAAAAAAACAGACAAAAAGCTACATTAAAAGTTATGTTTATAAAAAAAGCCGCCCCAAAATGGAACGGCCTTGTAAGGTAATGGTAATGCAGTAATAAATATATTAGCTGATAGCAGTAACCTGAGCGGCTACTTTACCTTTTTTGCCTTCTTCTTCAACATAGCTTACTTTGTCACCTTCACGAAGTCCTTCTGCACGAAGTCCTGTTGCGTGAACAAAGATGTCTTTGCCTGTTTCGTCGTCTGTAATGAATCCAAATCCTTTAGACTCAATAAAAAATTTAACTTTGCCTGTTCGCATTATGTAAGAGAAAATAATTAATAAGTGCCAAAGATAAAATTATTTATGACACAGCCAAACCAAATGTTAAAAATATTACATTATGATTACATAACCTCAATATTTTTCAATATGTCTTAACATTTATTACAGTTAAAAGAGTATCATTGATTTATTTTAAAGCAATAAGCAATTATAACATGCTGATTAAAAATCAAACTGCCAGTTTACAATAAGGTTTACACTATTGGTTTTTACACTGCCCCCATTTACAGTAGGCTGTCGTGTAATGTTACTGAGCCCCAGATTATCACGCAGCTCTACGTTGATTGCGCTTTTTTCATCAATAGTAAAACGCATTCCCAAACCCAGATTTATACCATAAGTAAAGTCCTGAAAGCTGCCATAGCTGCCACCATCTACCTTTTCACCATTAATACGTACCGATTGGCCCAGAAAATAGCGCACAAACACACCACCGTTAACATAGTATCCTTTAGACTCACCTATGTAATATTTCAGGTTTATAGGCACCGTAATGTGCTGCAGCGTTAAACGCGTACCATAACCGTTTTCTGAAACAACAGGATCAAAAGGATCGTTTATAGAAGCAAAAGGTACAGTGCGGGTAAGTGCCAGCCTTTCGTAATTTACATTGCCTATAAGCGAAAAATCATCATTAAGAGGTGCCTCCAGCGAAATGCCAATAAGATAGTCTATAGTGCTGTTGTTTGCCTTAGCCTGATCATTACCGCGGATACCCGCATAAGTAGCCCCCACGTTAAACCCAAGTTTTAGCGGAGAGGTATCTGTAAAAGGGGTATCAATTTGTTGTGCAAAGCCCGCCAATGGCAGCAGTGCAAAAAGTAAAGTGTGTAGTTTTTTTTTCATTAGGTTAGTTGGTTAAATAAAAAATAGCCATACTCAGGCAAGCTCAGTATGACTATTTTATAACGTACAATTATTCTTATTTATTTTATTTCAGCCTGATGTGCAGTTCTTCCAGCTGCTTATCATCAATAACGCTTGGTGCATCAATCATTACATCGCGGCCTGAGTTGTTTTTTGGGAAGGCAATAAAGTCACGAATGGTTTCCTGCCCGCCCAGTATGGCTGTAAGCCTGTCAAAACCAAAAGCAAGGCCACCGTGTGGCGGTGCGCCATACTGAAAGGCATCCATAAGGAAGCCAAACTGTGCCTTAGCCTGCTCCTCTGTAAAGCCAAGGTATTTAAACATAAGCGCCTGTGTGGCCTTATCGTGTATACGTATACTTCCGCCACCTATCTCATTGCCGTTAAGCACAAGGTCGTAAGCGTTAGCACGTACGGCTCCGGGGTTAGTTTCGAGCAATGCCATATCTTCCGGCTTAGGCGATGTAAACGGGTGGTGCATGGCGTGGAAGCGTTCGCTCTCTTCGTCCCATTCTAACAACGGGAAGTCTACCACCCATAATGGTGCAAAAACCTCTGGGTTGCGCAGGCCAAGGCGTGTAGCAAGCTCCATACGCAGGGCGCTAAGGCGCGTGCGTGTTTTATGGGCATCGCCACTAAGCACTAATATAAGGTCGCCGGGCTGTGCGCCGGTTATGGCTGCCCATTGTTTAAGGTCGTCGGCATCGTAGAATTTATCTACAGATGATTTGATGCTGCCATCAAGCTCACACTTGGCGTATACCATACCGGTAGCGCCCACCTGCGGACGTTTTACCCACTCTATAAGCTCATCTATTTGCTTGCGAGTATAAACAGCAGCACCGGGAACGGCAATACCTACTACAAGCTCTGAGTTATTAAATACAGCAAATTCTTTGTGCTGGGCAACGGCGTTAAGCTCGCCAAACTCCATACCAAAACGGATATCGGGCTTATCGTTACCGTATTTTTTCATGGCCTGGTCATAAGTCATTCTTGGGAACGGCCCTGTTTCAATGCCTTTAAGTTCTTTAAGTAAGTGGCTTGCAAGGCCTTCAAATGTTTGTATAATATCTTCCTGCTCTACAAAAGCCATTTCGCAGTCAATTTGCGTAAACTCCGGCTGGCGGTCGGCACGCAAATCTTCATCACGGAAACATTTTACAATCTGGAAGTATTTATCCATCCCCCCCACCATAAGCAGCTGCTTAAAGGTTTGTGGCGATTGCGGCAGGGCATAAAACTGGCCTTCGTTCATGCGGCTTGGCACCACAAAGTCGCGCGCACCCTCTGGCGTACTTTTAATAAGCACGGGGGTTTCTACCTCAATAAAACCCTGGTTAGACAGATAATTACGCACCTCTATACTTACCTTATGACGAAACAGCAGGCTGTTTTTAACCGGGTTACGGCGAATATCAAGGTAACGGTATTTCATACGGATATCCTCGCCACCATCGGTTTCATCTTCTATGGTAAAAGGAGGTGTTTCTGAAGCGTTAAGTATTGTAAGTTCTGTTACCAGTATCTCAATTTCGCCTGTAGGTATGTTTGTGTTTTTGCTTTCGCGCTCTATAACAGTGCCTTTTACCTGAATAACAAACTCGCGACCCAGTGTGGCGGCAAGATCTAACACGGCTTTATCGGTACGGCTTTCATCAAATATAAGCTGTGTTATGCCGTAACGATCACGTAGGTCTACCCATATAAGAAAACCCTTGTTGCGCGATTTTTGCACCCATCCGGCTAATGTTACTTCCTGGTTTATGTGCGAGGCATTTAGCTGCCCGCAATTGTGGCTCCTGTACATTATTGTAATTTTTTGTGCTGCAAATTTAGCAACAAAAAATGGAAAGTCAATCAGGTTTTAGCTATCAGCCGTCAGCCATTAGCTATTAGCACATTGAGCGCAGAAAGCTAATAGCTGATGGCTGACTACTATTTACGTGTTTTATCATATTCTTTAAACGAATTAACAATGTCCTGCATGTCCTTTTCGTGTTCTGCTTTTTTCTCGGCCAATGTCCATATAATAACCTGATAGTAGGTATTTTTTCCCTCTATATAGGCTTCTTTCCAATATACGGGCAAGTTGTTTATAGTACCGTTTATATTTACAATGCGGGCTTGCAGGTTGTTAATTGTTGCAGCTTTAGGAGTAGGTTCTCCATCAAATTTCACCGTTTCTTTCTTAAAATAAAGCCCCATATTAGCATAGCCTTCAAGGTTTCCGGCAAAGTCCAGGTTTCCGGCATCTTCAATTGCCTTATTAAATTCGGCTTTAGATTCGTCTATAACAATTACATAAAATTCTTTTAGTAAATTTTGATATTGCAGCGATGCCTCGTCATGGAGGTCGGTTGTTTTTTCTAAATAATCAGGCAAATCCAGCGAATATCTGTTTTCAATTTTTACGGTTTGCGTTTGTGGCGCCATATTGCATGAAACAACTGCTAAAATCAACACCACTAAGACCGGAAGAATTTTTTTCATTATTTTTTGTTTGAAAAGCCAATGTAGCAAATTTTAAACAATTTAGCTATTTTTACGGCAAACCAACTAATTTTATGAAGCACTTGGTACTCTTACTGCTGTTTGCCTCCTCGCTATTAGCGCAGCAGAAAAAAACCATTTTTACAGTTACCATAAAAAATTGCGTAAGCGATTCTTTAATGATAACCGAAGACCTTTACAACTTTGCGGTAGTGGCCTATCGTGACAGTGCCGATACTTTTGAGTTTGATTTACAAATTGTACCTTCAATTTATGAGCTGACCGATTTTAAAAACACCACCTGGTTATTCCTGAAACCCGGTTTCAGCCTTAACATGAAAGCCGATGCACAGCATTTTGAAGAAAGTATTACCTACAACGGTACAGGTGCGGTTGAAAACAACTTCCTGGCAAAATATTCTTTGGCCGAAGCTACTTATAGCAAAACTGCCAGCCTGCTTATAGATAACCCAAAAGCTTTTAAAAGCCAGCTTGACGAATATGTAAAAAAAAGCCAGCGCTGGCTCAACAGCCTTTCTAATCCTGACGTTGAATTTACAATGGTCATGAAACGCTACATAGAACTCAAGAAACGCCTGATGCTGATACTGCTGCATTACAATGAAATGTATGGTATGACTGCGCCAGGGTTTAAATATGAAAAATACCAGGACGAAACCGCCACGCTTGATGATTTTAAAGGCAAGTATATTTACATTAATATATGGGCCACCACATGCGCACGCTGCATCAGGCAAATACGCCCGCTAGAAAGCCTTATAAGGCGCTATCGCAACAAGAATATTGCTTTTGTAAACATTAGTGTTGACAGCAAAAAAAACATTAATGTATGGAAAGACTGCATTAAAGACCGCGGCCTGCACGGCATACATTTATTGGCAGGCAACAGTTTTGAATCGGAATTTTTCGAAAAGCTCGATATAACAAGTACGTCACGCTATATACTTATTGACCCACAAGGCAAAATTGTAACCCCTACTGCCCCACGCCCCGATAGCCCACAACTTGAGGAAATGCTCAATACGTTACTTAAAGAGTAATAATTTTAACCCCTGCCTCTGGCCTTTGTAATACTTTTACCTGTAACTTTACGTTTTTAAAATATCAATCCAAAAAAAGATGAAGAAAATACTCTTATTATTGCTTTTTGTGGCCACCGGCGCGCTGGCACAAGATGTTGTAAAATTTAGCGCTAACATAAAAAATCAAAACAGCGACTCGCTGGTAATACGCTCACGCAAGTTTACCCAAACCATTAAAGGTGATAAAAAAGGTAAGTTTGAAGGCAGTTTTGCTATAACTACACCGGGTGTTTACCAGGTTTTTGATGGTGCAGAATATGCAATGGTATACCTTAAAAACGGTTTTGACCTGAACATGAGTCTGGATGCAAAACAATTTGATGAAACCATTAAATTTAAAGGTAAAGGTGCTAAAGAAAACAACCTTTTAGCACAAAAAATGCTTGATAACGATGCCATTGAAAGCATTATGACCGAGAGCAGCAGCATTGAAGAAATAAACAAAAAATTAGAGCCAATACTTAAAAAAACTACCGATGCCCTGGCCGATAAAGATCTTGACCCTGAATTTAAGGCAATGATTACAAAAGACCTGGCAGGTGAAAAAGAGCAGCTGGCACAAATGGCAGAAAGTGCTATTGAAGCTAACAAAATGAAAGGCAAGCCATCGCCTTCTTTTAATTATGAAAATGCAAAAGGCGGTACAACCAGCCTTGAAAGCCTGAAAGGTAAGTATGTTTATGTAGATGTATGGGCTACATGGTGCGGACCATGCCGCCAGCAAATACCTTTCTTAAAAGAGGTAGAGGCTAAATACCACGGCAAAAACATTGAGTTTGTAAGCATTAGCATTGATGCCATAAAAGACCACGACAAATGGAAAAAAATGGTTGAAGACCAAAAACTGGGCGGCATTCAGCTTATGGCAGAAAACGCTTGGCAAAGCAGCTTTACTACAGCTTATGGCATAGACTCTATTCCCCGCTTTTTACTTATAGACCCTAAAGGCAATGTGGTAGAAAGTAACGCAAAAAGGCCAAGCGACCCAAAACTACAGGAGCAGCTTGACAAATTACTTAAATAAGTAATTTACAACATAAAAAAACGGGTATCTTAAAAGATCCCCGTTTTTTTTATTACTTTTTGCCGGCATAATTTTGCATTAAGTATTAAAGTATCCCTTTGATATTTTTTACCGCCGTTTAGCATCGCACCTGTTAACCTTAGGCCCGCATTAAAACATCTTCCTTGGTTTTTTAAACCTTGCCGGAACAAAAAGTAAAAAATCATGAAAAATCGTTTTCGCTGGAAACACCAGTAAAATCAATACTTACAAGCGATTTCTAAATTCTCCAATGTTAAGTTTTACTCAATGTTACCAAATTGTTAAGTAAATGTTTCTTTTGTGTAAAATAATTTTTTAAATTTGTTTTGAAGTTAAGTTAACAACCCTAAAATACAGACAGATATGAAAAAGATTATTTTTGCAGCTGCGCTGCTTTATGCAGGAATGCTGTCAGCCCAAAGCGTTAAGCCACAACACGAAATAGAAAATACATTAGTAAAATCTACCTATTATTATGATAATGGTACTGTAAGGCAAACCGGATTTTATAAAGACGGTAAACTACACGGTGCATGGGTAGCCTATAACGAAGATGGCACCAAGCAATCTATGGGCGAATATGAAAATGGCAAAAAAGTGGGCAAATGGTTCTTCTGGACCGGCAATACACTAAGCGAAGTTGATTTTAACAACAGCCGCATTAACGATGTTAAGACCTGGAATCAGGGCACCGTGGCTGTTAATAAATAACCATTTAGTTTTTTGAGAGAGAATGAAAAAGCAGCCAAATGGCTGCTTTTTTTATTTTTAAATAGTACCAATAATGCTAAACAGTTAGTCCCGCTCTTCAAGCACTTTTATCATCCTGAACGACTTTAGCAAATGCAGCAGCCCCGGGATGATAAGCAGCCCACCAATGATAAGCGATATACCCAGCACCCTGATAACACTATCGGGCGCAATGTTATCTAACAAGCTGATTTCTTTAGTTTTAGTGATGATAAGATTTGGGAAATGCGGCCCAATGGCAGCAACCAGTATCAGCAATACCTGTATACCTGCCAAAAAACGGCACCAAATGATGCGGCCTATCCTGATAACACGCCACAAAGGGTACAGCAGTATGCCCGAAAGCCCAACAGCACCAAGGGCATAATAGTTATTCAGAAACTCCTTAGTAAATTCATTGTCAGATATATATCCTGCTAAAAGCGTAAGCATACCCAGCGCAACCACCACTATAGTGGCAATACCG
>JAZKDS010000288.1:4362-5877 GCA_040387455.1 Bacteroidota bacterium | reverse complement strand
CCTAATGGCAGCCTGTTTATTAACAGTACCGTAGAAGGAAAAGTGGGCGACATCAGCATTGGTAATCTTGAGGTGCGCGGTCTAGGTACTACAGTAATTGCTGCCAGTGGCCGCATAAAAGGCCTACCCGATGTAAAAACAGCTTATTTTGACCTTAATGTGCGCGATTTCCGTACTACGGCAAAAGACATCAACACTTTTGTACCGGCAGGTACAATACCTAATAACATACAAATACCCAATACCATTGCGTTTAAGGGCACCTTTACGGGTACGCTCAATAACTTTAATACTAATGCTAACCTGGCTACCAGCTTTGGCAATGCTAAAATTAAAGCCACGTTTGACCAAAGCCATAAGGGCCGCGAGCGCTATAACGCCGATGTAGATATTGCCAATTTTGACTTAGGCGCGCTCCTAAAAAATGACTCTATCGGCAAAGTAACGTTAAAGGCAAAAGTAAAAGGCATAGGGCTTGACCCGCAAACTGCCAATGCTACCATAGACGGCAGGCTGGTTAGTGCCGAATACAACAGTTACACCTATAAAGACCTGAAGCTTAAGGGCACCGTAAACAAGGGGGCTTTTGATATTGTGGCTAATATGGACGACCCTAACCTTGATTTTCAATTGGATGCTAAAGGAGGCTTTAACGGTAAATTCCCGAAAGGGAAAATACATCTTAACGTAGATATAGCCGACCTTGATAAGCTTAACCTGCATGCAGGTCCGCTAAAATTAAGGGGTAACGTAGATGCCGCCATAGATGATTCTAACCCAGATAATCTTAACGGTTCAGTAAGCCTGCACAATTTTATGTTTGTAAATGATAAGGAAGAGTTTGCGCTCGATTCTATAAACATTACGGCAAGAACAACCCCCGATTCTACAGCAATCCGCGTGAAATCGCAGTTTTTGCATGCCAATGCCGTTGGTAAATATAAAATTACCGAGCTGCCTGTTGCTGTTAACCGCACCATTGCAAAATACTATAACACCGGCGCTGTAGATACCGCAGGCACTGTAGGCCCGCAAAGGGTAGTTTTTGACATAAAACTTGATAATGACCCTGTACTGTACAAACTGTTGCCACAAATAACACGTTTAGAGCCTATTACTTTAAAAGGCCGTTATGATTCTCAGGGCGATACCCTGGTGGTTAATGGCTTAATTCCGCGTGTGGTATATGGCGAGAACATAATTTCAGGTATTGAGTTAATGGCCGAAGCCCGAGATACTGCCCTGGTATATAATGTGCGCATTGAAGGGGTTGAAAACAAAACATTCCAATTGGCCAATACATCGCTTAGTGGCGATGTAAAAGACAACATAGTATCATATAACTTGGTTATTGATGACCGTAAAAAAACGGAGCAGTATAAAATAGCCGGTAAACTGGAAGCTAAAGAAGGCGGTACTGAACTTATGCTTAACCCTGATGGGCTTATGCTTAACTACGAAGAATGGACCGTGGCCGATGATAACCTTATCCGTTTTGGTAAAGATGGCCTGTAT
>JAZKDS010000288.1:605-4352 GCA_040387455.1 Bacteroidota bacterium | reverse complement strand
AATAATTTTGACATCAGCCATGACGGTGGTGCAATCAAACTACAGTCGGAATCAGAAACGGCCAATGCACCACTTAATGTAACGCTTGATAATTTTAAAATCGAGACGCTTACCAATATGGTACAAAAGGACGAAAGCAAGTTTAAAGGTACCATAAACGGTACTGCAAATGTTAAGAACCTTACCACTACCCCAATTTTTACATCAGATCTTGATATTACAGATTTTGCCGTGGCTAAAGATACCGTGGGCAACATCAAAATACAGGTTAATAATGAGGTTGCTAATACCTATGCCGCCAAAGTTGCAATAACCGGCCAGGGCAACCAGGTAAACCTTGACGGTACCTATACTACAGAGAGCAGTAGCTTTGATATGACACTTGACCTCGAAAAAATAAACATGACCAGCATTCAGGCGTTTACCATGGGTGCGCTAAAAGATGGCGAGGGTTATCTTTCGGGTAATTTTAAAATAAACGGTACGGTTACAGACCCTAATGTAAACGGCGATCTTAAATTTAACAATGTGGGCGTGCGTGTTACCCAGCTTAACTCATTCTTTAGCGGTATAAACGATAACATCAAATTTACCGATGCCGGTATAAAGATGGATAACTTTAAGGTTGAAGACGAAAAAAACAACCTGCTTACCATTGATGGCTCTATTGCTACTACTGATTATCAAAGTTTTGGTTTTGATATGAATGTTACAGCAGAAAATTTTAGGGCAGTAAACAGCAAAGCCACCGATAACGACTTTTATTATGGCGACCTGTTTATAGATGCCGACGTGAATATTAAAGGCACCATGGATAGCCCGGTGATTGATGGCGATCTTAAGATAAACGAAGATACTAAGTTTACCGTCGTGCTACCCCAACAGGATCCAGGTATTGCTGACAGGGAAGGCGTGGTTGAGTTTATAGACCAGGATAATTTAGAAATAAAACAACGCCTTAAAATTGAAGAAACCGTAAACAGCACCCAGGCAAAAGGTATGGATGTATCGGTTAATATTGAAATAGTTAAAGAAGCCGAACTGAACCTGGTTATAGACAAGGGCAATGGCGATTTCCTACAGCTTAAAGGCGAGGCGCAGCTAAATGGCGGTATAGACCCAAGTGGTAAAACAACCCTTACCGGCCGTTATGAGTTTACCGAGGGCTCTTATCAAATGACCTTTAATTTCCTTAAAAGGAAATTTGACATTCAGGAAGGCAGCTACATTTTATGGACGGGCGAGCCTACATCGGCTAACATAGACATTACGGCCATTTACAAAACCGAAGCCCCCCCTATTGACCTGCTGGACAACTCAGTAACCGAAAACATAAATACCTATAAACAAAAAATACCGTTCAATACCATTCTTAAGATGGAAGGCGAATTGCTTAAGCCGGAACTTTCTTTTGACATAGAAGTGCCGGAGGGTAATTATAACGTGTCTACCACAGTACTAAACAATACTAAAGCCAAGCTCGACCAGTTGCGCCAGCAGCCGTCTGAACTTAACAAACAGGTATTTGCACTATTGCTGCTTAACCGTTTTATTGGCGAAAATCCATTTGCCAGCGAGGCCGGCGGACAAAGCGGCGAGGCATTGGCAAGACAGAGTGTAAGTAAAATACTAAGCCAGCAGCTTAATAACCTTGCGGCAGATCTTGTAAGCGGCGTTGAGTTAAACTTTGACCTTGAATCTACCGAAGACTATACCACCGGCGAGCAGGCGCAGCGCACAGATCTTAACGTGGGCATATCTAAAAAGTTGCTTAACGACAGGCTTAAGGTTACTGTAGGCAGCAGCTTTGGCCTTGAAGGGCCGCAACAGGCTAATGAAGAAACCACCAATATTGCAGGAGATGTAGCGGTAGATTACCAGCTTACGCAGGATGGACGCTATGCCGTGCGTGCTTACCGCAAAAACGAATACCAGGTGGCATTACAGGGGCAGGTTATAGAAACCGGTGTTGCCTTTGTAATAACAATGGATTACAATAAGTTCCGTGAGCTTTTCCATCGTTCTGACGAGGAAAGGGAGCAAAGGACACGCGAAAAAGAACGTAAAGCCCGCGAAAAAGAAGAAGAGAAACGCAAAGACGCCGAACAAGCCCAAAAAGAAAAAGAAGACAACGAAAAAAAGGAAGATGTACCGCCAAACAGCACCAATGATGAAGATAAAAAGTAACCTTATACCCTGCCTTACAATACTGTTGCTAGCTTGTGGCTGTAGCAATACCAGGCATTTGCCCGAAGGCGACATGCTGTATACGGGTGGCGAGGTTACCGTTGTAGATTCTGTAATGCCCCGCAAAGAGCGTAAAGCTATGGAAAAACAGCTGGAAGCCCTGCTGCGCCCTAAGCCTAACAGTGCGTTTTTAGGGCTTAGGTTTAAGCTGTATTTTTATAATCTTGCCGGCGAACCTAAAAAAGATAAAGGCTTCCGCCATTGGCTACGCACAAAAGTGGGCGAGCCACCGGTTTTGTTTAGCCAGGTAGACCTTGATTATAATGCCGATGTGTTACAGAATTATTCCGAGAACATTGGCTATTTTAAAGCCCGTACAGCTGCCGACTCAGTTTCTAAAAACCGAAGGGCACAAGCACGCTACACGGTTACTGTAGGTAAGCAATATACCATTCGTACTGTAACATTCCCAGATTCTACCGGTACCGCTATAGACAGCACCATAGGTAGGATGAAGCGCCGCAGCCTGCTCAAAAAAGGCGACCCTTACAGCCTTGACATCATTAAGCAGGAGCGCGAGCGCATAGACCAACGCCTTAAAAATCGCGGCTATTTTTATTTTAACCCTGATTATCTTTTAATACAGGTAGACAGCACCATAGGCAATTACCAGGTAGACCTTAAAATAAAGGTAAAAGACGAAACGCCGGACAGGGCAAAAGAGGTATATACCATAAATAACATTGTTATATATCCTAACTACTCTATTAAAAGCCTAAATGATAGCCTTGTACATTATAAAAAAGAGGACATCCAATATTATAAAGATTTTAAAATCATAGATTCGGCACACGCGTTCAGGCCCATTATCTACGATCGTACGCTGTTTTTCCATAAAGGCGATACCTATAGCCGCCGCGATCATAACCTGTCGTTAAACAGGCTGGTAAACTTGGGTACCTTCAAGTTTGTGAAAAATGAATTTAAACCATCCGATTCTATTAAAAACGCGCTTGATACCTATTATTACTTTACGCCGTTGCCTAAAAAATCATTACGCTTTGAGGTGCTTGGAAAAACAAATTCGGCCAATTACAATGGCTCTGAGGTAAACGCAAACTGGCTGCACCGTAACGCTTTTAAAGCCGCAGAGCAGCTTACTATTACAGGCTTTGGCGGGCTTGAGGTGCAGGTAGCCGGGCAAAACAAAGGTTATAATATATACCGCGTGGGTGGCGAGGCAAGCCTTGTGTGGCCCCGCTTTATCTCTCCCATCCATATTGCCGACTCCAGTGCTTTTGTGCCGCGAACCAAGGCATTGGTAAGTTATGAATACCAAAAACGTATTAAACTTTATGCCCTAAACTCCTTCAGGGCACAGTTTGGGTATTTATGGAAAGACAATGTGCGTACAGAGCACCAGCTTTTTGTAGCTGATATTAACTATGTGAGCCCTGCTAACGTAACCGAAATATACAGGCTACAAATTGCAGGAGATTCTATTCAGGGAACCCCGCCCAATCCTGCATTACAAAAAGTAATAGATAAGCAGTTGATATT
>JAZKDS010000288.1:0-595 GCA_040387455.1 Bacteroidota bacterium | reverse complement strand
TTGATATTTGGCCCTACCTATTCTTTTACCTACACCAATACCATGCAAAAGCGAAAGCGGCATACCATTTATTATAAAGGATCGCTTGACCTTGCAGGTAATATTACCGGGCTTATTACCGGTGCTAATGCCAAGCAGGGCGACACCATTAACGTGCTGGGTGTGGCCTTTAGTCAGTTTGCTAAGACAGAGCAGGACTTTAGGCACTACCTGAGGCTGGGAGAAGGTTCACAGCTGGCAAGCCGGGTTGTTGTGGGAGTGGGTATGCCTTATGGCAACTCTACATCCCTACCCTATATCCGGCAGTTTTTTATTGGGGGTACTAACAGTTTAAGGGCGTTTAGGGCACGAAGCATTGGCCCTGGATCGTATAATTATAGAGATCAGGAAGGCTTTGATGCCAATAGCTTTTTACCCGACCAAAGTGGCGATATAAAACTGGAACTTAATACTGAATATCGGGCACAGCTGTATAGCGTTATACACGGTGCGGTGTTTGTAGACGCCGGAAATATATGGCTATGGAATAAAGACCCGAGCCGACCGGGCGCACAATTTACAAGCAAGTTTATGAGCGAGATGGCGGTAGGTACCG
>JAZKDS010000287.1:0-6489 GCA_040387455.1 Bacteroidota bacterium | reverse complement strand
AATGCATCAAAAAAATAGATACTTAAGCCGGCAAGAACCAAGGCTGCGGTGGCAGCAACCCAATATTGATTAAGGCCTTTACGGGTATGTTTATCAAGTTTTTTGTAATATTTATAAGTTATAATGCCTGCCAGGAGTAACTGCAGTGGGCCGAGTACCAATTGGGCATACATACCACCAATAACAGTTAGGTATAGTACTATGGTAGTACAGGTAGCAATCTGGTTGATGTTATGGATGATTTTCATAATTATTGTAATTTTTAAACTTTCAGAATAGATTGAAATATAGATTGAAATTTTTTTACTTCATTATTTTCATTACCAGCCGGCCTATCCAGTTGTCTTTAAACTCGGTAACTTTTTCTATCATATTATCGGCCTTAAGCACAAAATCATACAGCTTTGCAGTTTGCGCCTTAAACTGTTTAGCTTCGGCAGAAGTACTTGATATATTAGCCGAAGATACCTCTTTAAGTACCTTTAAGGCAGGTTTAATTTCGCGGCGGCTGCGTTCCTGGGCTACTTTAACAGCCAGTTCATCAAGGTCTTTTTCGGCAATAAAAAACTCACGACGCTCCCCGGGTTTTAGCTCTTTATAAATAATGCCCCAGTCCATAAGTGCCCGCAGGTTCATGCTGGCATTACCACGGCTTATGTGCAGCTCTTCCATAATTTCTTCCATAGACAATGCTCCCGGCGCTACCATAAGCAGTGCATGTATCTGGGCCATGGTTTTATTTATGCCCCATTGAGAGCCTAATGCGCCCCAGGTTTGGATGAATTTATTTTTAGCTTCTGCAAATTCCATACACCAAAGGTATATAATTATTTTTAAACTTTCAAAAATAAATGAAAGTTATTTTAAAGGTTTAAAAATACCTATAAAAGGGTATTTTGTGTTTGTTAAAAAAAATATAATTTTATATTTAATTAATAACTAATTATCTGATTATGAAAAAAATTAAGTTTTTCCTGTTATTACTGGTAAGTGTGTTAAGTAGTTACACAGCTACTGCACAGGATGATGATTTTTGGGTAGAGTTTTTTGATGAAGTACTTTCAAACTACAATGATGATGAATATGCTGTGGTAGAAACTATGGTTGATAAAGATAAAGATCTTGTAGTTAACCTTGCTATGGCTTATTTGGATGTTGCAACGCCTATAAGTGAGTACGGTACCGGCCTTGGCGAATATAAGTATGCATTGCCCAGCGATGGCAAAACGGAAATAGGCTTTTGCCAGGGGTGGACTGCTAACTTTTTTTATATGACTAAAAAAGGGAAGAATACTTTTACGGAATATATAAAGTTGTGGGAAGTAGGCAGTTCTAAAATTGTTACAGAGGGTGGATCTAAATATCTAATTATTTATCCGGTAGATGGTGTTTCTTTTGAAAAGCGCAGTTGGTATGGAGAAAGCGAAGAAGCAGATTATAGTAAAGCAAGCAGTATTAAGTTTTATATGGATTGGTCTCAGGAGGCCGGGCTTATTGATAAAATGAATGATGCTTTTAATGTGTGGGGCAAATTTAATACAGCGGTAATAAAATAAAGATGTATTGTTTATATCAGGTTGAGCTTAATAACAACTAATTATTTTTATATGAAAAAAACAGTATTATTAATTTGTATCCTCTTTTGTGCCGGCCTTCAGGCACAATCAAAAAAACTTAAAGAACTGGTGCAGGAACTTTCTGATAAAACACAATCCTCTGTAAGTATTCATGGTAATAACGTGTTTTACATAAATTTTACCTACGACATTTATGGTTTCACCCAAACTTCAACGTCAGATTCTGATGGAGGAACGTATACTTTTGAGAATGGTAGCAGTGTATTAACCATTAGGTGGGAAGATTTAGAGGAAATAGGCTTAACCGATAAAGGAAGGGTTGGGGTTAAGGTTGATTCAGAAAGTACAAATGGCCATTTTATTACACCTAAAGGTGGGGTAGAGCCACAAGAGGTACTTGATATTATAAAAGAAATTTATAGAAAAAGTACAGGCTATGAGCTTAGACAAGTAATATTTAAAGATTTAGAACTTGAGCAGGCCGATCAGGTAATAGAGAACAGTACATATTCAAATCACCTTGAAATATTAGGCCGTTCAAGCGGCATAGTTACCGGTACACCTGATTATAGTGCTAATGAGCATCCGTATGAAATAAGCGATTTACGCCTTATGATGTCTTTTGGTAAACATTTTAGGTTTGATATGGGTATATTAGGCTACTCATGGATAGACTTACCTGCATATAATAAATATAACTCAGAAGGCGACCTCATAGGGACAGATACATTTGCATTTGGTTCTTCATTCTGGACACCGTCGTTAGGTTTTAGTTATGTGTTTTATCCTAAACCTGCATTGGGAGACTATGTAATTCTTGAGTTTCCGCTTAGTATGTCGTTTGCACCTTTGCTGTTTGGTTCTAACAGTGATTTTGATGCTGGTGCAGAAGGTGGAGATACCCTTTTTGAAGATTATTTTGCGTTTAGTTACGTAGGCCAGGCCAGTCTTGGTGTTACTCTTTATTTTAGCAAAACGTTTGGTATCAGTTTTAAGGGGGGTGTATATTATTTTGGTGTAAATGCTACCAGCAATTCGGTTATGAGTACTGATTCCAGCGGAATTACAGAGGAGTATACTGTAGCATTTGATGAACAGGAAAATAATATTAAACCCTATCTTGAATTTAGCCTTAAATTTAGATGGGAATAAAAAAAAGCCCTCATTTGAGGGCTTTTTTTTTTAGAGAAATGGTACGCTAAAGGTTATAAAAGCACGGCCACCATTTTCTTTTACAGGGTTTGTTATATGTGCATAATCTGATTTCCATTTAGAGTTCGTAAAACAAAAATCATATCCTGCTGTAAGTGTAAACGATGTTTTTCCGTTACTGTCTAAAAAGTTTAATGAAGCCGATGGCCCTACAAACCATGAGCTGTTCCTAAATAACAGGTAGCCTGTATTGGTATCAGGGTTCAGGTTATTCATATCTATTACGGTATCATCTGAAAAAACAGAAAGGCTACTTGCTACAATGCTAACATTTGCCCCGGCCGAAAACTGAAGCTTTTTTGTGTTTGCCAGCAAATAGTGTAAACGGATGCTTGCCGGTATCTGTATAAGTTGTGAGCCGTCTTTTTTGCGGTTACGCCACATAGTTGTAGAACCAAATTCCATAGAAAGCGATAGATTATTTTTAAACGTTGTAGTCCAGCCCACAACGGCGGCAGGTGTAACATCTGATATGCTTTTAACGCCGCCGTCAATCAGGTTGCTGTTTATATTATAATCAGGATGAAGGATGGCGCCAATACCGAAATAAAAATTAACCTGACGTTTTTCATTTGTCTCTTCAGTGGTTTCCTGCGCAAAGCTAATGGAACTGATAAGTAATAGTAAAAAGGTGATTTTTTTCATTTGTAATTGATTATTAAATATTGATATTTAAAAAAACAGGTGCAATACCTTGTCTACAAAAACGATAATAACTTTAGCCATGGTTGTTTTTGTTTTTAATTATGATGATTGTTTATCCACAGTTTTTTTCGGTACAAAACAAAACATAAGAGCCGTTACAGCACCTATTGCAATGTAGGTATATGTTTCGTCATGAAAAAAATATTTTATTGAGGCAATGCATATAAAATCTGCCACGACTAATGCCAGGAAGAAAATGATGTATTTTTTTGTATAGCTCATTTTATATGTGTTTTATAAGAGCAAAACTACACAGGCGCACAAACATAAAATTGTAAAATTGGGACACCCCTAAATTATTCACCAAAGTGCCAGTATACGGCTTCCTGGCTCCCAAGCTGTGTAAGCTTAGAAAGCAATTCTTTAGGCGAATGGCGGGTAACGGCTTTAAAGTGTTTTATAAAATGGGCCTGGTCATAGTATAGGCTGTACAGTGCCACATCGGTTAGGGTTGCAGCATCGCCCGCCTGTTGCGAATAGTTAAGGGCATTGCGAAACATCACCAATTTTTTATACTCTTCTACCGAGGCGCACAAATGCTTTTTAAAAAGGCGCAACAAGGTTTTGCGGTTTACACCTAAATTTTCAGATAGCTCCTCAACCCGCACTGCGCCGTTACTGTTCAGTATCTCTGCCAATGCTTTTTTTATTACGGGTTCTTCAAAGCTAACATAGTTCAGGGCAAAATAATCATCAAGCAGGCCTGCTTTTTTTTCAGGGTCAGCCTCATCATACACTTTTTGAATGGTGAGAGTAAAGATATCGCCTAAATCAAACTCTGAAAACGGTGGGGTAAAAATATCGCACAAGGGTACTTTTAAAAAATGGTTTATCCCAAGCGGATTAAACACTATGCCTATTTTATTAAACTTCCCTTTAAGGTCTACTCTAAAACTATCTCGCGTATTTACAGCATACAGTTGAGTGTATTTTTCTGATTTTGATGTTCTTATGATGGACTCGTGATGGCCTAATGTAACATCAGAATTTTTATAAATAGTTAGGGCATGCTTGTAATTAGGGTAAAACATAAAGTTATTGGCAAAGCTATCATCATTGCTCGAATGAAAGTAGTAGTAGGCAACATGCTTTGCTACTAATGCATCCTTTGGCTTAATGGTTATAAAATTGCCTCGTGTGTCCAATGTTTACTGGTGTTTGCTATAAAAGTACTCAAAAAGCGAATAGCTTCAAAATGTATACTGATGAAAATAATAATTTAAAATAACCTTAAATTATTTTTAGTCTAAACTAAATTTATAATTTTGTAAATCTAATTTATGATTTAAGATGTCTAAAATATACTTTTTTACACTTTTGATTTTCACAGCAGTAGTCTCGGCTCAGACGGCTAATATAAAGGGTACTGTAACCGATGGTAGCGATGGTGTACCTGCTGCAAGTATTACAATAAACGGGCAAAACAGTACTGCTGTTGCCGATGAAGCCGGTAATTATGAGCTAACAGAGGTGCCTGCCGGAAGCTATGAAGTTGTGTTTAGCGCTGTGGGCTATAGTACCGTAAGTAAAAAGGTAACGGTACCTGCATCTGGCACTGTTACCCTGAATGCTGTAATTAGAGAAGAAGGCCAGTCGGTCGAAGAGGTAGTAATAACCGGTACCATGAAAGAAGTAAGCCGCTCAGACAGCCCTATTCCTGTTGAGATTATAACGCCCAAGCTCTTTAAAAAGAACCCAACGGCCAGCCTGTTTGAGGCTGTAGGCATGGTTAACGGTGTGCAGCCTCAGCTTAATTGTAACGTGTGCAACACTGGCGATATACACATAAACGGCATGGAAGGTCCTTACACCATGATACTTATAGATGGTATGCCTATAGTAAGTTCCTTATCCACCGTGTACGGACTTAGCGGTATACCCAATAGCATAGTAGAGCGTATAGAAGTGGTTAAAGGCCCGGCATCATCATTATACGGTAGTGAGGCCATGGGAGGTATTATCAATGTAATTACCAAAACGCCTTATAAAGCGCCAATTATAAGTGCCGATTATTTTTTTACCAGCTGGGGAGAACACAGCCTTGATGGCGCGGTAAAAATCAAAGCGGGCAAAGCCATATCATTACTTGGTGTAAACTATTTTAACTATCAGGTAAAGGCAGATAAAAACCATGATAATTTTACCGATGTTACCCAACAAAACCGAATTTCGATTTTTAATAAATGGAGTTTTGACCGTACCGATAACCGCCAGGCAAGCCTTGCCGCTCGTTATGTTAGTGAAGATCGCTGGGGTGGTGAGATGAACTGGAGTAAAGCCTCTCGCGGAAGCGACAGCATTTATGGAGAAAGTATTTATACCAAACGTGCTGAGGTTATAGGGCTATACCAGCTGCCTACTACTGAGCTTATTTTTACACAGTTTTCTTATAACTGGCACGATCAAAATTCATACTACGGTGCTACGCCTTATATGGCCAACCAGCAAGTGGCTTTTGTACAGGCTTACTGGGACAGGCAGTTTGGACCCAACCATACTTTTTTACTGGGCGCTGCTTACAGATATACTTATTATGATGATAATACCCCAGCAACTGCAGCAGAAGACGGGGTTAGCAATGCTCCTCAAAAAACGCCTTTGCCAGGCATCTTTATTCAGGATGAATGGACTATTAACGCACGTCATAAAGTACTTGGGGGCTATCGTTTTGATTATGATAAAAACCACGGCGGCGTGCATTCGCCACGCGTGGCTTATAAATTTGCGCCTAACCAGCACAATACATTAAGGGCAAGTTTTGGTACCGGTTTTAGGGTAGTGAATTTATTTACCGAAGACCATGCCGCACTTACCGGCGCACGCGATGTGGTTATTGCCGAAGCCCTGAACCCCGAACGCTCATATAACGGTAACCTTAACTATGTGCTTAAAATACCTACCGATGGTTTTGTGCTTGGGCTTGATGTCACAGGTTTTTACTCTTATTTTACCAACAAGATTGTGGGCGATTTTGATACTGATCCTACTAAGATTA
>JAZKDS010000286.1:615-3192 GCA_040387455.1 Bacteroidota bacterium | reverse complement strand
AACTATTACTGTCGCCATACAGCTTGCGCAGCATGTTTACCGGAAATATAGCCGCAATATCATTACTGGGCATACCCATAGCCCCCGACCCTATTTTTTTAAGCACCCCTATTACCGTAAAGCGCTGGCCGTACAAACGCACTTTTTTATCAATGGGGTTGTCTTCTCCAAAAAGTGTTTGGGCCACATCATAACCCAGCACCACTACAGCACTGCCCGAGTTAGATTCGCTTTCGGTATAAAACCTGCCTTTTTCTACCTCTTCACTTTGTATCTCTATAAATTCATAAGATACCGGTACCATATTAATATTGGCAGCCGATTTATCTTCATAAGTTACGGTTTCCTGTTTTGTAAACAACTGGTAGGCCATGTATTCAGAGCCTGTAACAGTACCTTTTAAATACTGGTATTCATCATAAGTAACGTTAGGAAAACGCTGCATCTTCCAGCGGGGTATGTTGCTGGGCGCAAAAGAAAAGCGTTTAAGGTACATGGTGTTTTTATCTACCTTGTTCATGTCTGACCGTATTTTTTTGTCTACAGAATCTACTGCAGCAAGCACGGCAATGATAGAAAAGATGCCCACTGTAACACCCAGTAAAGACAAGAAGGTGCGCAGCTTGTTTGTGGCAAGGGCATTTATGGCGAAAAAGAAACTCTCTTTGAGCAATCTAAGGTAAAGCAGCATATCAAAAATGTATTGGCTTGTGTAAAATTGAGCATTTTTTTAAAACCCTGAAAACCTAATGGCATAAAATTTTCAAATATTCAAAAAATAGCCATTTGTTACTTTGAATGTTAGCTGCGTTATAATTACTTTTGCACCTTTAATAAACACACAACAAATGAGCAGCATAAAAACCATTTCATCGGCACTGATATCTGTATTTGACAAAGACGGGCTTGAGCCTATTGTTAAAGCGCTTCACGCTAACAACGTTACGCTTTATTCTACAGGCGGCACAGAGACTTTTATTAAAGACCTGGGCATACCCGTAGTACCGGTTGAAGATGTAACTTCTTATCCTTCAATACTTGGCGGCAGGGTAAAAACCCTTCACCCAAAAGTATTTGGTGGTATACTTAACCGCCAGGATAACGAGAGCGATGTGCAGCAGATGAAAGAGTTTGACATACCGCAAATAGACTTGGTTATTGTTGACCTGTACCCTTTTGAAAAAACGGTGGCAAGCGGCGCCAGCGAAGCTGATATTATAGAAAAGATAGACATAGGTGGTATATCGCTTATTCGCGCAGGGGCTAAAAACTTTAAGGATACGGTTATTGTGGCCTCGGTAGAAGAGTACAGCCTTTTTCTTGACACGTATACTAACAACAATGGCGGCACAACGCTTGAAGAGAGGAAACTTTTTGCTACTAAGGCATTCCATACTTCATCGCACTATGACGGCGCTATTTTTAATTATTTTAATACTGACGATACCATATACAAACAAAGCATAGCTAACGGCCAGGTACTTCGCTACGGCGAAAACCCACACCAAAAAGGCTTTTTCTTTGGCGAGTTCGACAAGATGTTTACTAAAGTGCACGGTAAAGAGCTATCATACAACAACCTGCTTGATGTAGATGCTGCCGTTAACCTTATAGCCGAGTTTAAGGCAGACGGCCCTACGTTTGCCATACTTAAGCATAACAACGCCTGTGGCCTGGCTACACGCACTACCGTTAAAGAGGCCTACCTTGATGCACTGGCTACAGATCCTACATCGGCATTTGGTGGTGTATTGATTACCAATGCAAAAATAGACAAGGCTGCCGCCGAAGAAATTACCAAGCTTTTTTGCGAGGTAGTTATTGCACCGGCCTATGATGATGATGCTACGGCTATACTTCAGGAAAAAAAGAACAGGATTATTTTAGTTCAGCACGATGTAGAACTTCCACAAAAACAGGTGCGTACATGCCTTAACGGAGTTTTAGTTCAGGACAAGGATAATATTACAGACAATAAAGGTATACTAACTAACGTTACGGTAACATCACCTACCTCGCAGGAAATCGACGACCTGCTGTTTGCTTCAAAAATTTGTAAGCATACTAAATCAAATACTATAGTTTTTGCTAAAAACGGCCAGCTTATATCAAGCGGAACAGGGCAAACCAGCCGTGTAGATGCATTGACGCATGCCGTAGAAAAAGCGAAGTCTTTTGGGTTTAGCCTTGAAGGCGCCGTCATGGCAAGCGATGCTTTCTTTCCGTTCCCGGATTGCGTGGAGCTGGCAAAAAATGCCGGAATCACATCAGTAATCCAACCGGGCGGCTCAATTAAAGATGAGTTAAGCATAAACTATTGTAATGAAAACGGGGTGAGTATGGTATTTACCGGTACCCGTCATTTCAAACATTAATTTTATTACTTTTGTACCCTTAAGTACACACTATTATAAATACATAACCTGCATACAAAAATATGGGATTCTTTGATTTCATGACCGAGGATATTGCGATTGACCTTGGTACCGCAAATACCCTCATCATCCATAACGATAAAGTTGTTATAGACAGCCCTTCTATTGTGGCCCGCGACCGCATTAGCGGCAAAATAATTGC
>JAZKDS010000286.1:0-605 GCA_040387455.1 Bacteroidota bacterium | reverse complement strand
ATAAAGACCATACGCCCGCTTAAAGATGGTGTTATTGCCGATTTTGATGCCTCAGAAAAAATGCTTACTATGTTTATAAAAAGCATACCGGCACTAAAAAAGAAGCTGTTTACACCCGCTCTTCGACTGGTAATATGCATACCAAGTGGTATTACAGAGGTTGAAATGCGTGCAGTAAAAGAAAGCGCCGAGCGTGTAAACGGTAAAGAAGTTTACCTTATACACGAACCCATGGCAGCAGCTATAGGTATTGGCATAGACATTATGCAGCCTAAAGGTAACATGATTGTAGATATAGGCGGTGGTACTACAGAGATTGCCGTTATAGCACTTGGTGGTATTGTGTGCGATAAGTCGGTTAAAATTGCGGGCGATGTGTTTACAAACGATATTATATACTACATGCGTACCCAGCACAACCTTTTTGTGGGTGAAGGTACTGCCGAGAAAATAAAAATACAGATTGGTGCAGCGCTTGAAGACCTTGAGAGCCCACCGGATGATATGAGTGTGCAGGGCCGTGACCTTTTAACAGGTAAGCCTAAGCAGGTTGAAGTGAGCTACCGCGAAATTGCAAAGGCACTTGATAAATCTATTCAGCGTAT
>JAZKDS010000285.1:5690-9822 GCA_040387455.1 Bacteroidota bacterium | reverse complement strand
ATAGGCCTTGTTCAAAACGATATTAAAAAAGTATTGGCTTACTCAACAGTATCTCAGTTAGGCCTTATGTTCCTTGCCCTTGGGCTTGGCGCTTATGAGGTGGCTGTTTTCCACGTAATAACACATGCATTCTTTAAAGCATGCTTGTTCCTTGGTTCGGGTTCTGTTATCCACGCAATGCATGGCGAGCAGGATATGCGCAACATGGGTGGCCTGCGTAAGGTGATGAAAATCACATTTGCCACCTTCCTTATTTCAACACTTGCTATTTCGGGCTTACCGCCATTCTCGGGTTTCTTCTCTAAAGATGAAATCCTGATGGCGGCTTTCCACCATAATACAGCGCTTTATGTAATAGGTTCATTAGCATCTGTAATGACTGCCTTTTATATGTTCCGACTGCTGTACCTTACATTCTATAAAGATTTCCGTGGTACAGAGGAGCAAAAGCACCATCTGCACGAATCGCCTGCGCTTATTACGTTCCCGCTTATTGTTTTGGCTATACTTGCCCTTGTAGGCGGTGCCATAAGCCTACCGGGAATGAGCTGGCTTAATGAGTACCTTGCCCCGATAATGGCTAAACCTGCTGAGCATCATCATTTAGGTAATACAGAGTATATGCTTATGGGTATTGCTGTTGTGGGCGCCCTTATAGGTATAGGCACTGCTTATGCTAAATATATTAAACAAGGTGCTGTACCGCCGCAAGACAGCGAAATTAAAGGTGTTGCCGGCGTACTATATAATAAATTTTATGTAGATGAAATATACATGGCCATAATTGTTAAGCCTCTATATGCCCTTGGCAGCTTCTTTAAAAATGGTGTTGAGGCCGCTATATCATGGGTTGTATATGGCTTTGGCCGTGCAGCCGTATTTTTAGGCAGGCAGGGCGGCACACTTCAAAACGGCAGTGTAGGTTTTTACCTGCTTGTATTTGTGCTTGGTATTTGTGCTATTATAGGCAGTTTATTTCTGATAAAATAATCCATACTGATGAACGTATCTTTTATACTTATTATCTTATTATTCGGGGCGTTTGCCACTTGGTTTGTAGGCGACAAATGGGCGTCTAGGGCAGCGCTTATTTTTAGCTCGGCGGCTTTTGCGGCTACCTGCTACATCCTGTACCGCTTTAATGTAGTTCCTAACCCGGAAACTACTCTTGGTCTTACTGAAATATGGCTCACCAACCCTAATGTGGGATTTATATTCAGGGCAGATGGTATGTCGCTATCTATGACGTTGCTTACCACGGCGCTTACACCTATTATTGTTTACTCATCATTTGGTAATCTTTTCCCTAAAACAAGAGCGTTTTATGCGCTAATCATGTTTATGGCATTTGCCATGGTGGGTACTTTTTTAAGTGGCGATGGGTTTTTGTACTATATTTTCTGGGAGCTTTCTCTTATCCCTATATATTTTATTGCACTACTATGGGGCAATGGCGATGCTGAAAAACGCAAAAAAGCAGTGGTTAAATTTTTTATCTACACTTTTGCCGGTTCGTTGTTTATGCTTGGTGCATTTATTTACCTGTATCAAAAAGGAAATTCATTCCTTGATACTACGCTTTACAGTGCGCATCTTTCTTCAAAAGAAGAGATGTGGATTTTCCTTGCATTCTTTTTGGCCTATGCTATAAAAATACCTATTATTCCCTTCCATACATGGCAGGCTAATGTGTACCAAAAAGCCCCTGCGGCGGGTACCATGCTACTATCGGGTATAATGCTTAAAATGGCATTGTTTAGTATTATAAAATGGCAATTGCCTATTGCGCCGCACTTTGCTGCACAATATAAATATGTTTTTGTAGGCCTTTGTATTGCCGGTGTTATATACGGCTCTATACTGGCGCTTAAACAAACCAACCTTAAAAAATTACTGGCTTATTCATCTCTTGCCCACGTAGGGCTTGTTGCTGCGGGTGCTTATACCCTAACGCTGGATGGTTTTAGGGGTGCTTTTTTACAAATGATGGCACATGGTTTTGTAGTGGTGGGCTTGTTTTTTGCCGCCGAAGTTATAGAACGCAGGCTGGGTACACAAAAAATTGCCGAAATGGGTGGCATACGTGTGCAAACGCCTAAGTTTGCCTCTATGTTTATGATACTCGTGCTTGCATCGGTAGCATTGCCGGGCACGTTTAACTTTGTAGGTGAGTTCGAATTGCTTTACAGCCTTGCACAGTCTAACATATGGTTTGCCATTGTAGGTGGTACTACCATTATACTGGGTGCTTTTTATATGTTAAGGATGTTTCAGCAGGTTATGCTGGGTGAACAAAAGCGCGCCTTTACAGATGTTACACTATCTGAAGGTGTTGTGTTTGTGCTTATCATAGCTGTGTTGTTGTTCTTAGGCCTGTACCCTAAGCCGCTGGTTGACTTTATTACACCACAGCTTGAGGAGATTTTAAGTTTCATAAATAGATTAAACTAAAAAATGGAGATATTAATAGCTATTGCAGCATTGGGTATTATTTGCCTTATAGCTGAGATTTTTAACCTTAGGAAAGCTATTGTACCGGTTACTATAATTGGCCTGGTTGCTGTATTAGGATATACAGTGGTAAGGGCAGTAAATGTAGGTAAAGACGTTATAGGCGGGCTTGCTATAGATGGCACAAAATATTTTAATATGGTTATTGCCGATAAATATGCGCTGGCTTTCAGTTCGTTATTTATATTGCTTACTATATTTTTAGTTGCCCTTACTCCTGATTTTCATAAAAACCATAAGGCGAAATTATCAGATTTTGTGGCTATAAAGCTATTTTTGCTTACAGGAGCTATTGCTTTAGTAACCTTTGGTAACCTTTCTATGTTCTTTTTAGGTATCGAGATACTGTCTATAGCGCTTTATGTGCTTGCTGCCAGCGAGCCTAAAAACGTCAAGAGTAACGAGGCCGGTATGAAGTACTTCCTTATGGGAGCCTTTGCATCCGGGTTTATACTTTTTGGTATCGCGCTAATTTATGGTGCTACCGGTAGTTTTGATGTTGCAGTTATACAACAAGCAGCTGTGGCAGGCACACCTGCATGGTTTACCATAGGCTTTGCAATGCTTACCATAGGCCTTTTATTCAAGATAGCAGCGGTACCATTCCATTTTTGGGCACCCGATGTTTATGAAGGTTCACCGGCGCTTACTACCGCAACCATGAGTACGCTTGCTAAAGTTGCAGCTATGGCAGCCTTTTTTAAACTGGCATATTCTTTAAACCCTGTATTATCGGGTAGTTATATTACCATAATAAACATAATTGCCATACTCTCTATGATAGTTGGTAACCTTGTTGCACTAAAACAAACCAATGTAAAGCGTATGCTGGCCTTTTCGGGTATTTCACATGCGGGTTATATGCTGCTTGTGTTTCAGCTTACAACGCTTACCGGTGCACAGGCTAACCTGTTTTATTATGCAGCAGCATATTCTATTGCGGGTATTGCAGCCTTTGCTGTTGTGCTTAGCGTATGCAGCGGCAAGGGTAATGAAGAAATATATAACTTTAACGGCCTTGGTAAAACCAACCCGTTGCTTGCTGGTGTACTTACCTGTTCACTACTTTCTATGGCCGGTATTCCTATATTTGCCGGATTCTTCGGCAAGTTTTTCATGTTTAGCCAGGTACTTCATAAAGGTATAGGTTCCACATCGGCACAAGGGCTTACTACCGCAGTTATACTTATAGTTTTTGCAATAGTAAGTTCAATTATAAGTGTTGGTTATTATTTTAAGCTTATTATTGCTATGTACAGCAAGGAGCCAGCAGCAGATCAGCCAGCGCCTGTGCCGTTTGCTTATAAAGCCGTTGCAGTTATTGCTATAGTGCTTAACTTGGCTATAGGTTTCTACCCAGATCTTATACTAAGCCTCATAAGAAGGACGATGTTGGTAGAACAGTTATTTTTAAAATAGAAGATTACCTTTCAGTATAAAAAAAGAGGCGCTAATAATTAGCGCCTCTTTTTTTACCATCCTTCTTTAAGGCCGTCTTTTAATGCAGCCATATATTTTTCATGGTTAAATTTATATAAATTTGGAGCTTTGTGGGCACCGCCTTTGCGGGGTTCATCCAGCTTCTCCAGTATATCATAGGCGGTCATTTTTCTATAAAAAT
>JAZKDS010000285.1:425-5663 GCA_040387455.1 Bacteroidota bacterium | reverse complement strand
GCTTTTTGCTTAATATAATTTCATAGAGTTTTTGCAACTCAGGCATTGTAAATTCTTCCGGCAGCAGGCTGTAGCCTATGGGTTTGTAGTTCAGTTGCCTGCGCAGTGTAGTAAGTGCTATATCAACAATACTGCGGTGATCCATAATCATGGCCGGGAGTTCGTTTATATCTTTCCATTCACAAGTATCACTAATTTCATCTGTAACCGGTACTACCTTAGTATAATCTACTAATGCATAAAAGCCTACAGTCACAAACCGTTGTTTGTGCCATAGTGTATCGGGGTAGTCTTCAAAAAAACCTTCTGACCGGTTCATTTCTGCAAATACCCTAAATTGTTGCAGGTAAATGTCGTGAGCCCCTGTGCGTTCATAAAGTATTCGGGCAGCAGCTATCTTCATCTCTTCATTTTTGCCCATATACCCACCGGGCAATGCCCATTCTTCAGAGTCTTTCATTTTGGTCAGTAAAACCTTAAGCGCAGCTTCATGAAAGCCAAACACCACACAGTCAATAGATATGTGCGGCAGGTAATCATTCCAGGCAGATTCAGAACGTTCTGTAAGTATTTCCTTTAAATCCATAGTTCATCATTTCTTTCCAGTGTCAAATAAATAAGTTTTTTAGCTTAGAATAAAATTTTTACAATACTTTTTTGTAATATTGCGCAATGCTTCATTTGTAAGCAATAATTTATCTATCTTTATGAACAGGTAGATTTAAAATCAGAACCTACTCTATTACTGCCCAAAAAAAGAAGATAAGTTTGGTTGATTTATTTTTTGCTAAAAGCCGTTGCATTTGCAACGGCTTTTTTGTTTTAAAAAGAACCGCTTATTGGCGGCCTTATACCTTATATTACGGTGTAACCGCCATCGGCAATAAAATAAGCCCCGGTGGTAAACGTAGATTTATCGCTGTTTAAAAAAACTACCAGGTCGGCAATTTCCTGTGGTGTACCCAGCCTGTTCATAGGGGCTTTGGCCTCTATTGCTTTTTTAGTATCGGCAGTTAGGTTAGCATCAAGCAGTGGTGTTGCTATGTAACCCGGGCCTACAGCATTACAGCGTATGTTTTTTTGGCCATACTCTGTTGCTATGTTTTTGGTAAGTCCTACCACACCATGCTTGGCTGCGGTATAGGCAACACTGTTTGGCGCAGCTACGGTGCCGTGTATAGAGGCAATGTTAACAATATTACCACCTCCTTGTTTTTCCATTTGCTCTAACTGATAGCGGCATGCATAAAATACACCACTCAGGTTTAAGGCAATTACTTTATCCCAGCTGGCAATATCATATTCTCCGGTGGGGGCAGCTGGGCCACCTATACCTGCATTATTACACGCCACATCAAGACGGCCATACTTTGCTACGGTTTCTTCTACAAATCTTTTATTATCGTTTGGTAAAGACGAATCTCCTTTTATAAAAAAAGCATCGCCACCGGCATCGGTAATAGCTTTTATGGTTTCCTGTCCGTGCGCTTCGTTTACATCGGCAATTACTACTTTGGCCCCTTCACGGGCATAGGTTTCGGCAATGGCGCGTCCTATTCCCGATCCACCGCCGGAAACAAACGCTACCTTATCTGCTAATAAAGACATGGTAATGATTTTTTAAATTTATATTATAAAGTTACGAAGGAAGTTGCGCTTCATTGCTTCATAATAAATCATTTAATTAAATTTTAACACGGATGTAATTATTTCTAAATTATAATAGAAAATAATCTTTTAATTTTATCTTTGCTTTATGTATGCCCTTATTGATTGCAATAATTTTTATGCCTCTTGCGAGAGGGTTTTTCAGCCTCAATGGAATGGAAGGCCTGTTGTGGTATTGTCTAATAACGATGGCTGTATTATTTCACGGAGCGAAGAGGCAAAGGCACTTGGTATAGGCATGGCTGAACCCGAATTTAAAATACGCGATAAGCTGAAGGAAGACGGTGTTAAGGTATTCTCGTCCAACTACTCTTTATATGGCGATTTGAGCGACCGTGTAATGAAGATTATGCACCTGTTTACACCCAATGTAGAAAAGTATAGCATTGATGAGGCTTTTCTTGATTTTGATGGTATAAGTATAGAAGACTATCACAACTATGGTATACAAATGAAAGACCGGGTAATGAAGTGGCTCAGCCTGCCCATTTGTGTGGGTGTTGCGCCAACTAAAACCCTTGCTAAGGCTGCCAACCGTATTGCAAAGAAGTTTCAGGAGCGCACTAATGGTGTGTATGTTATAGATACTAATGAAAAGCGTGTAAAGGCGTTAAAATGGCTTAAAATAACCGAGGTATGGGGTGTAGGCTATCGTACTGCGCGCAAGCTTAAGACTATGAACGTGGTTACGGCTTATGATTTTACGCTGCCACACATGGAGCCCTGGATTAAAGCAAATATGGGTGTTATAGGCATGCGTATTAAACTGGAACTGGAAGGCACACCTGCCATAGGCGATGGCGAAGTACCCGATAAAAAGAAAAGTATTGCCACCACACGAAGCTTCCCGAAGCAATTAACCGATTATGACCTGATACGGGAACGTGTGAGTACCTTTGCTACCGTAACTGCCGAAAAACTGCGGAAACAAAAGTCGTGCTGCCATACTGTTATTGTAATGCTGGTAGCCGATAAGCATAGTATAGACACGCCTAAATATCATTACAGCCGTGCTATTACGCTACCGTTTGCTACAAACAGTGCATTAACCATTAGCAATGCTGCCATACAGTTATTAAAAAAGCTAATGACCGATACTGATACTATTAAATTTAAAAAGGCCGGAGTAATTGTTACCGAGCTGATACCCGATAATGCAAAACAATTTAACCTCTTTTTAGATGAAGATCCGCGCCATCTGGCACTTATGAAGGCAATGGATAAGGTAAACCAAAAAATGGGTGGGCGTATAATAAGGCTAGGTGCACAGGCCGAAAAAACGTGGGATATGAAACAAAAAATGATGTCGCCAAGGTATACTACTGATTTTAAAGATTTATTTAAAGTGCAATGCCGCTAAAAAAAATAAATAGAGAGCCATTACAGTTTTATGTGCCCAATTTTGAGGCAGGTAATGGCTTGCCTATGGCCGGAAGCACCGTGCGGGCCGGATTTCCGTCGCCGGCACTCGATTTTATGGAGTACAGCATTGACTTAAACAAAGAGCTGTCTCGTAATGATACCTGTACGTTTTACATTCGTGTAGAAGGAAACTCCATGGTAGGGGCGGGGATAGATGATGGTGATATACTGGTGGCCGACCGAAGCCTTGAGCCCGAAGATGGCTGTATTGCTATTTGCCTTATTGACGCTGAGTTTACCGTAAAGCGCCTTAAACTGGAAATAGACTGCTTGTACCTTGTGCCCGAAAATCCTGATTATCCCTTATTACGTGTTACAGAGTACAACCAGTTTTTAGTATGGGGTATAGTAACCTATGTTATTAAAAAAATAGGCTAACAATATCCCTTAAAGATAGGTTTAGCTATTTTTGTAGTACATGAAAAAGAAAATACGCCACCACGCTAAAAGAGTAAAATACATTATTTACCAGGAAACCCTGCTTGACTTCAGAGAGCATTTATGGACGTTTATAGGTGCTTTTTTAGGTATAGGCATCATCGGGTTTATAAGCAGCGAATACCTTACCGTTTATGATAATCTTTTTATGATAGGATCGTTTGGGGCCTCGTCGGTATTGATATATGGTGCAATTAACAGCCCGCTTGCACAACCCCGAAACCTTATAGGCGGGCATGTGGTATGCGCCCTTGTTGGGGTTACCATTTACAAGTTTGTACCCGGTGAAATCTGGTTAACCTCGGCACTTTCGGTAGCGCTGGCCATTGTGGCCATGCAAATTACAAAAACGCTTCACCCACCCGGAGGTGCTACAGCATTAATTGCCAATATAGGGTCGGCTAAAATCCATGCGTTGGGATATCTTTATGTGCTTAGTCCAGTGCTTTCGGGCGTGCTTATTTTATTTTTAGTTGCTATGGTGTGCAACAATGCCACGCCCCACAGGAGTTACCCTAAAAATAAAAGCTGGTATAAATTCTGGAAGAGAAAATATGATCATAAATAAAAAAACCGGGTATTGCTACCCGGTTTTTTTATGCTTTTGCAGTTGTTTTTTTATAGGTACGGCCCCACCATATCATAAAGCCCGATATGGGTAGCATGCCTATTATAAAACTGGCTATAAATGCTATAATTTTCCCGGGGATGCCCAGTATGGCGCCCACATGCACATCATAGTTTGCTGTAATAAGTTTTTCCCCAAAGTTTTTCTGGCTGTGGTTGCGCTCGTGCAGTAGCTTGCCGGTATATTGATCAAACTGTAATTGATGATATACATAGTACTTGCCTTTATAAGGCTGTACATAAGCCTGTATTGCCCCTGTACTTTCTTCGGGCATGCCTATACTAATAGCATCGGCATTGGCATATTTTTTCCAGGTTGTTGCGGCAGCATCGTCAAAGGCTTTGTTTTTGTTGCCATTGCTTATTACCGATTCTTTTTTTACCACCTCTGGCGGTGTAATGCTTTGCGAGCCGGCCACATATACAATGGCCTGAAACCATGTAAAGGCCCACACCATACCGGTAAGCGCTATAATTAGTGCAATTGCCGAAGCATAAAAACCAAGTATATTGTGCAGGTCATAATTTTTGCGGCGCCATTTGGTACTATCCTTCCATTGAAATTTAAAACGCTGCTTACGCATGGCCCTGTTTTTTGGCCACCACAAAACAATGCCGGTTATAAGCATTATTACAAATATAAAGGTGCTCCAGCCCACCACTACCTGGCCTATCTCGGTTTTAAGGAGAAGGCTCCAGTGCAGCATCTTTACAATATTAAAAAAGTCTTTTTCCTGATCGTAAATGCCCAGTATTTCACCTGTGTATGGGTCTACATAAATTTGGTAGTAATATTCAATAGTATCAAAATACCATATAGAGCTTGTTTCTTTAGCAACCTTGTAGCAGTGAAATTCATAAGCCTTTGCAGGGTCTTTATAAATGTGCATATCCTCAAAAGCTATGGTATCTTTCAAAGCTTTAAGGGTTTTATGCCACACTACGCTGGGAGGCAGCCTTTGGCTTTCAACTTTGGGTACATAAATAGCATCATGGCGTTGCCACTCTGTTATTTCCTGGCTAAATACATAAATGCATCCGGTTATAGAAAGCAATAAAACAATAAGCCCGGAAGTAAGCCCG
>JAZKDS010000285.1:0-415 GCA_040387455.1 Bacteroidota bacterium | reverse complement strand
AAGCCCGAGCCATAAATGTATCTTTCCTATCCAGTATTTCGGCTGTTTCTTCTTCTTAGTCATATATAATGGCTAATTTTTTTGGGTAAATATACCTTTTGTTTTTGTTGTACACTATAAAAGCGAATGCCCCCTGCCGGGGCAGGAGGCTGTGTCGCTAATATGTTTATTAAAAGTTGTATGCTATGTTAGCAGCAAACATACGTGGCCTTTGCGGATTAATTGTGCTCCAGCCTTTGTAATATTCTTTATCTGTAATGTTATCCACCTTAAGTGTAATAACAAAATCGGTTGCGTTATAAAATGCCGATGCATTAAGCACAGTATACTCAGGCAGTGTAAAGACACCACCAAGGTTACGATTAAATATTTTGTTCTCGCTACCGTAGTTACCACCAAAGCCTAAGCCAAAACC